>NZ_JBSFMM010000048.1:0-57458 GCF_053599555.1 Streptomyces sp. NPDC000941 | reverse complement strand
AGGCATCCGCCCGATCGTGGTCCTCCTCCGGCGGTGCCTGTTCCAGGATGATGTGGGCGTTGGTGGCCACCGGCTCCCTCGCCGCCCGCCGACGTCCGGTCGGCCGGGGCCCCGGCGCCCCCAGAAGAGGGTGCGTCCGCGCTGTCGCCCGGCGCCGCCGACCCGCTCCCCGAGCCGGAAGAGGCCGGGCCACCGGCCGCCGCGTCATCGCCCGCTGCCGACGGATCACCGGGGGCGAGCCCCGCGGCACCGCTTTCCGAAGGCCGGCCGGTCCGGTCCGCGGGGCTCACGGGCTCCCCGCTGTCGGCGCCGTCGCCGGTGTCCGTGTCGGCGCCGCCCTCAGCGCGCGGCGGGATGGCGGCGTCCGCGTCCGTATCCGTCCGCGCCGCGGGGGTGCTGGTGGTGGGCTCCTCCTGAGGTGCGGAGGCGGCCTCGCCGGCGAGGCGGTCGGTACTCACAGCGTGCTCCAGTCCTGATCGGGATAGCGGTGCACGGGCGCCGACACATCGTCGAGCGCCTGGCAGATTTCCTCCGGAAGACTAAGCGCCTCCACCGACAGGGCCGCCCTGAGCTGCTGCGCGTTCCGCGCGCCGACGATCGGCGCGGTGACGCCCGGGCGGTCGCGGACCCAGGCCAGCGCCACATGCAGCGGGGTGGTCGCCAGGCCGTCGGCCGCGGTGGAGATCGCCTCGACGATCCGGCTCGCCTCCTCGTCGAGATACGGGGCGACGAAGGCCGCCATCTGCTCGGAGGCGCCGCGCGAGTCGGCCGGGGTCGTGTGGCGGTACTTGCCGGTCAGCACCCCGCGGCCCAGCGGGGAGGAGGGCAGTATGCCCAGGCCCAGGTCCAGGGCGGCGGGCAGCACCTCCCGCTCGATTCCGCGCTGCAGCAGCGAATACTCCATCTGCGTGCTGGCGAGCCGGGTGTGCGTGCCGGACGAGGCGAGCTGCCAGGTGGCCGCCTTGGCGAGCTGCCAGCCGGAGAAGTTGGACACCCCCACATACCGCGCCCGCCCGCTGCTGACCGCGATGTCCAGCGCCTGAAGCGTCTCCTCGATCGGGGTGGCCGGATCGAAGGCGTGCACCTGCCACACATCGACATAGTCGGTGCCGAGCCGCGCGAGCGAGCCGTCGAGCGCGGCCAACAGATGGCCCCGCGAGCAGTCGAAGCGGCGGTCGGGGTCGGGGACGCTGCCCGCCTTGGTGGCGATCTGCAGATCGCGGCGCGGCACAAGGCCCTCCATCAGCCGGCCCAGAAGGTACTCGGCGCCGCCGTCCGCGTACACATCGGCGGTGTCCACGAGGGTCCCGCCCGCTTCCCAGAACGCCTTGAGCTGATCCGCGGCGTCGTGTTCTTCGGTGTCCCGCCCCCAGGTGAGCGTGCCGAGCCCGAGCCGGGATACGCGCAGGCCCGTGCGGCCGAGGTGCCTTAGCTCCATGAACGTTGAGATTACTGGCCGGAGATCAAACCGTGTCGGCCTGTGGATAACCCGGTCCTGACGTACCCGGACGCGGCGCGCTAGAGTCCGGGCAACAAGGACGTTACTGATCGGTAAGGGGTGCGGCATGAGGCTCGGAATCAATCTCGGCTACTGGGGCGCCGGGATGGACGCGGACAACCTCGCGGTCGCCCGGGAGGCCGACCGCCTCGGCTACGCGGTCTGCTGGGCCGCCGAGGCGTACGGCTCCGACGCCGCCACCGTGCTCAGCTGGGTGGCCGCACAGACCGAGCGCATCGACGTCGGGTCCGCCATCTTCCAGATCCCGGCCCGTACGCCCGCGATGACGGCGATGACCGCCGCGACCCTCGACTCGCTCTCCGGAGGCCGCTTCCGGCTCGGGCTCGGCGTCTCCGGGCCGCAGGTCTCCGAGGGCTGGTACGGCGTGCGGTTCGACAAGCCGCTGGCCCGCACCCGCGAGTATGTGGAGATCATCCGCAAGGCCATGTCGCGCGAGCGTCTGACGCACGAGGGCGAGAACTGGACCCTGCCGCTGCCCGGCGGCCCGGGCAAGCCCATCAAGCTCACCGTGCACCCGGTGCGCGAGCACATCCCGCTGTACATCGCGGCCATCGGCCCCAAGAACCTCGAGCAGACCGGTGAGATCGCCGACGGCGCGCTGCTCGTCTTCTTCTCGCCCGAGCACGCCGAGGCGACGACCCTGGGCGCGCTCCGCGCCGGCCGGGAGAAGGCGGGCAAGAGCATGGACGACTTCGACCTGGTGCCCACCGTCCCGATGGCGGTCGGCGAGGACATCGACGCCCTCGCCGATGTCTTCCGCCCCTACACCGCGCTGTACGTGGGCGGCATGGGCAGCGCGAAGCAGAACTTCTACAACAAACTGGCGCAGCGGATGGGGTACGAGAAGGAGGCCGCCGAGATCCAGGAGAAGTACCTGGCCGGCGACAAAGAGGGCGCGGCCGCGGCCATTCCGCGAGAGCTGATCGACTCCACCGCGCTGCTCGGCCCCGTCGAGCGCATCGCCGACCGTATGCAGGCGTACGCCGAGGCCGGGGTCACCACGCTGTCGCTGTCCCCCGCGGGCTTCAGCCTCGAAGAGCGGATCTCGGGGCTCCGTACGGGTGTCGAGGCGCTGGAGCGAGCGGGGCTGGCCTAGGAAGCAGCACCCCGGGCTAGGAAGCAGCCCCCCGGGCGTAGGAAGAGGCACCCCGGGCGTCCGGGAAGGCCTACGGCCGTGGTGGGGGCTCGGGGTGTCTTCCCCGCCACGGCCGTCACCCAGCACAACGCCTCGGCGTCCGCGCGGTTACGCGACCGCGCGGACGCCCGCGCGGTCCCTCGTCCGGCGGAGCCGGACGGCCCACCTGTTGCCGCCGCCGACGCAGGGCATTTGACTTCTTCTGCGCGGAAGTCGTGCGACGCCGGGCACGGAGGTGGCGGAGATGCTGTCGGCGAAAAGGCTGTTCCAGGAGATCATCGACAACGATGAATCCTTCCGGCTCTTCTGCTCCATCGCTGCCAGCGGCGAGGCCCAGGGCGGCTGGGAGAACGGAAGGATCGCCGCCCTGGTACCGGAGAGCCGGCGCGCCCTCGCCCCGAAGATCACCCGGCATGGCGCGGACGAGGACAAGCACGGCAGGATCTTCAACGCCCTGCTGCGCCGGCGCGGCCTCGAACCGGTCGAGGTCCCGCGCGAGACCGACTACACCATGCTGCTCGAAGCGCGAGGCATCGGCCTCGCCCACGACAAGCTGCGCCGCGACGAGCCGCTGACCGAGCACGACATCATCACCTACCTCGTCCACAGCCGGGTCACCGAGCAGCGGGCCTCTGCCCAGATGGCGATGTTGTGCCGGTACTTCGGGGACGATCCGCTCGTCGGCCGCGCGGTCAGGATGATCTCGAACGACGAGGACAACCACCTCGCCTATTGCCACGAGGAACTGCTGCGCCTTGCCGCCGCCGGGCACGGCCCGACCATCCAGCGGGCCCTCAAGGAGTGCGCACTCGTCGAAGCGCGGGTCCACCGCGATGTCAGCCTCGCCGTCATGGCCCATATGGGCCGCATCCTGGGCTGGTCGAGGGCCAGAGCCGGGCTGCTGGCGGCCGGCATCCACGCGCTGTATCTGTTCGAGTGGCTGGGCGGCTGGCGGCGCATGGTGACGCTGCGGATGCCGGAGCGGCGGGACGCACTCGGCGGGCGCGCGACGCCCGCTCCCGAATTCGCCTGACCCAGGCGCCTCACAGCCAGCCGCGTCGCCTGAAGAAGCGGTGCAGCCCGAAAACCACCCCGGCCATGAGCAGCAGCACCGCCGGATAGCCCCATGTCCACGACAGCTCGGGCATATGGTCGAAGTTCATGCCGTAGACCCCGGCGATCAGCGTGGGCACCGCGGCCATCGCTGCCCACGCCGAGATCTTCCGCATGTCGTCGTTCTGCCGCACGCCCATCTGCGCCAGATGCGCGGCCAGTATGTCCGACAGCAGCCGGTCCAGCCCCTCGACATGTTCGTTCACCCGGGTCAGATGGTCGCTGACATCACGGAAGAACGGCCGCGACCCCTCGTGGACGAACGACACCCCCGTCCCCGCGAGCCGTGCCATCGGCTCCGCCAGCGGCCCCGTGGCCCGCCGGAATTCGAGCACTTGGCGCTTGAAGCCGTAGATCCGGCCGGCCGTGTTCATCGCCGACCCGACCGGGCTGAACACCTCCGTCTCCAACTCGTCCAGGTCGAGACGGAGCGCGTCCGCGACATCCAGGTAGTGGTCCACGACCGCGTCGGACACCGCGTACATCACGGCCGTCGGTCCGTGCTGCAGCACCTCGGGCATCTTCTCCAGCCGCTCGCGCACCGCGCTCAGCGGATTGGCCTGGCCGTGCCGTACGGTCACCACGAAGGAGTCGCCGACGAACACCATCAGCTCGCCGGTGGTGACGGTGTCGGCCGTGTCGTCGTACTCGACCGGCTTCAGCACCAGGAACAGCGAGTCGTCGTAGACCTCGAGCTTGGGCCGCTGGTGGGCGCATAGCGCGTCCTCGACGGCCAGCGGGTGCAGCCCGAACTCGCTGGTGACCAGCTCGAACTCCTTCTCGGTCGGCTCGTGCAGGCCGATCCAGAGGAAGGAGTCACCCTCCGCTCGCGCCTGGTCGAGGGCGTCGGAGAAGTCGGCAGGCCCCTCGGTACGCCGCCCGTCTTGGTAGATGCCACAGTCCACGATCACGCGGGGCATTCTGCCCCGCTTGCGGCGAAAGCGCACGGGCGGTCTCCCGGGCGGGCCAGGGAGCGCTGTGCGGGGGCCGTAGGGTGGCAGCCATGCCCACGCTCATCCTCGTACGGCACGGCCGGTCCACCGCCAATACCGCAGGAGTCCTCGCGGGCTGGACGCCCGGCGTCGCACTCGACGAGCGCGGCACCGCCCAGGCCGCGGCTCTGCCCGGACGGCTCGCCGCGCTGCCGCTCGCCGCCGCCGTCACCAGCCCGCTGCAGCGCTGCCAGGAGACCCTGGCCCCGCTGCTCGCCGCCCGGCCGGAGGTGCCCCTGCACACCGACGAGCGGATCGGGGAGTGCCACTACGGCGACTGGTCCGGGCGCAAGCTGGCCGAGCTCGCCGACGAACCCCTGATGAGAGTCGTCCAGCAGCACCCGTCCGCCGCCGCGTTCCCGGGCGGCGAGTCCATGCGGTCGATGCAGGCGCGCGCGGTCGACGCGGTGCGCGACTGGAACGCCCGGATCGAGGAGGAGCACGGCGCCGACGCGGTGTATCTGATGTGCTCGCACGGCGACATCATCAAGGCGCTCGTCGCCGACGCCCTCGGCATGCATCTGGACCTCTTCCAGCGCATCTCGGTCGAGCCCTGTTCGGTCACCGCCGTCCGCTACACCCAGCTGCGCCCCTTCGTCGTGCGGCTGGGCGACACCGGCGACTTCGGCTCCCTCGCGCCCCTCGCGCCCCGTGAGGAGGGCGCGGACGAGGGCCCGGGCGAGAGCGCGGACGCGGGCCGGACCGGGGACGCGGAGGTGGGCGGCGGCGCGGGGGCACCGTGATCGCCGAGCGCAGTAGGGTGGTGCCGCGGAGCCGCCGGGCCGCGCACAGCCGTGGCCGGGCATACGTGCGTCCCAGCAGCCGACAGCCAAGACCCTGAAAACCACGTCGCAAACCACGCCGAACCAAATGGAGCAGGACGTTGTCCCGTCAGGTGTTCCTCTATGACCCGCCGGACCGTTTCGTCGCCGGCACGGTCGGGCTGCCCGGGCGCCGCACCTTTTTCCTGCAGGCGTCCGGGGGCGGCCGGACCACCAGCGTCGCGCTGGAGAAGACCCAGGTCGCCGCGCTCGCCGAGCGGATAGACGAGCTGCTGGACGAGGTGGTGCGGCGCACCGGTGGCAACGCCCCGGTGCCGGCCGTCGCGCCTCAGGAGCTCAGTGACACCGCGCCGCTGGAAGTCCCCGTGGAGGAGGAGTTCCGGGTCGGCACCATGGCGCTCGCCTGGGACGGCGAGGAACAGCGCATGATCGTGGAGGCGCAGGCCCTCGTCGAGCTGGAGGCCGAGTCCGAGGAAGACCTCGCGGAGGCCGAGGAGCGGCTGCTCCAGGACGAGGTCAACGGGCCGCCGATGCTTCGGGTGCGGCTCACCGGGCCTCAGGCGCGCGCGTTCGCCAAGCGCGCCCTGGAGGTCGTCAACGCCGGCCGGCCACCGTGCCCGCTGTGCAGTCTGCCGCTCGACCCGGAGGGACACGTATGTCCGCGCCAGAACGGATATCGCCGCGCGTGACGCCTCCGGAGCCCTCCGGGCCTTCGGGGCCCCCGGGGGCTCCCGAGCCGTCCGAGCTGTTGGCGCTGGGTGAGCTGACGGTGCGCGGCCGGGTCCGGGAGGCGTCCAACGCGGTGCTGTACTGCACCGTCGAGTACGAGGGCCACAGCGTCGCCTGCGTGTACAAGCCGGTGGCCGGGGAGCGCCCGCTGTGGGACTTCCCGGACGGCACGCTGGCCCAGCGCGAGGTCGCGGCGTACGAGCTCTCCGAGGCCACCGGCTGGGGCCTGGTGCCGCCGACGGTGCTGCGGGACGGGCCGTACGGGCAGGGCATGTGCCAGCTGTGGATCGAGGCGGCCGACGGCGAGGACGGCGACGGCGCGCCGGAACTGCTCGCGCTCGTGGACGGCGATGAGCCGGGCCCGGGGTGGAAGGCCGTCGCCTTCGCCGAGGTGGACGAGGGCCGCACCGCACTGCTGGTGCACGCCGACGACGAGCGGCTGCGCCGGCTGGCCGTCCTCGACGCCGTGATCAACAACGGCGACCGCAAAGGCGGCCATCTGCTGCCCACCGCCGACGGACAGATCTATGCGATTGATCACGGTGTGACCTTCAACGCGGACGACAAGCTGCGCACCTTGCTGTGGGGCTGGGCGGGCGAGCCGCTGTCCGACGAGGCGCTGACCGTACTGCGGCGGCTCGCGGACCGGCTGGCCGACGGCGATCCGCTCACCGCCCGGCTGGCCGAGCTGATCACCGAAGCCGAGATCGCGGCGCTGCGCGCCCGGATCGCGGCCCTGCTGCGGTCCGGGCGCCACCCCAAGCCCAGCGGACAGTGGCCCGCCATCCCCTGGCCCCCGGTCTGACGCGTCGTACCGGGCAGACGGCGTGGACACAGCAGACACAGCAGGTCACGGGCGATTCCGCAAGACCGCCTATCAAGCCAACTAGGCCCCATCCGGTTCGTATCCGGAAGCTGCGTCCGGTTACGCTCGACACATGTATGCCTGGCCCGCTTCCGAGGTGCCCGCCCTGCCTGGCAGAGGCCGCGACCTGAGGATCCACGACACCGCGACCGGGGGACCGCTCACCCTCGACCCCGGCCCCGTCGCCCGCATCTACGTCTGCGGGATCACCCCGTACGACGCCACCCACATGGGACATGCGGCGACCTACAACGCGTTTGACCTCGTACAACGCGTGTGGCTCGACACCAAGCGGCAGGTGCACTACGTCCAGAACGTCACCGATATCGACGACCCCCTACTTGAGCGCGCCGTGGCGAACGGCGACGACTGGACGGCCCTCGCGGAGCGCGAGACCACCCTGTTCCGCGAGGACATGACGGCGCTGCGGATGCTGCCGCCGCGCCACTACATCGGCGCCGTGGAGGCGATCCCGGGCATCGTGCCCCTCGTGGAGCGGCTGCGCGACGCGGGTGCCGCCTACGAGCTCGAGGGCGACATCTACTTCTCCGTCGAGTCGGACCCCTCCTTCGGCGGCGTATCCGGGCTCGACGCCGAGGCCATGCGGCTGCTGTCGGCCGAGCGCGGCGGCGACCCTGACCGCCCCGGCAAGAAGAACCCCCTGGACCCCATGCTGTGGCTGGCCGCCCGTCCGGGCGAGCCGAGTTGGGACGGCGCATCCCTGGGGCGCGGCCGCCCCGGCTGGCACATAGAGTGCGTGGCCATCGCGCTGGACCACCTCGGCATGGGCTTCGACATACAGGGCGGCGGCTCCGATCTCGCCTTCCCCCACCATGAGATGGGCGCCTCGCACGCCCAGGTGCTCACCGGGGAGCGGCCGTTCGCCAAGGCGTACGTCCACGCGGGCATGGTCGCCCTCGACGGCGAGAAGATGTCCAAGTCCAAGGGCAATCTCGTCTTCGTCTCCGCGCTGCGCCGCGACGGCGTGGACCCGGCGGCCATCCGCCTGGCGCTCCTCGCGCACCACTACCGCGAGGACTGGGAGTGGACCGCCGGCGTCCTCCAGGAGGCCCAGGAGCGCCTTGCCCGCTGGCGCGCCGCCGTCTCCCGCCCCGACGGCCCCCCGGCCGACGCCCTCCTGGACGAGATCCGCACCGCCCTCGCCAACGACCTCGACGCCCCGGCCGCGCTCGCCGCGGTCGACCGCTGGGCCTCGGCCCAGGCGTCCGAGGGCGGCACGGACGAGGGGGCGCCGGGTCTGGTGTCCCGCGCGGTGGACGCGCTGCTGGGCGTCGCGCTGTAGGAGAGCAACCTTGGGCCGTCGGCCCGGTGTCGCGCCCCGTACGGGCTGCGGGCACCGGGCCGACGGCCGTTGCTTGCCTTTTTGTACGCCCATGGCGCCATGCGGTGGCTACTGGGGTCCGGGGGAAGGCCCTTGGCGGCACCCGTAGCGGCATTGATCTGCGGCTCGGCCCGGAGGCTCGGCCTGAGCCTCCGGGTCCGGCCCGGGGCGGCCCGGCTCGGCCCGGGCCAGGGCGCGCTCAGTCGTCCTGGTCGCCGTCCGGGCGCTCGCTGCCGCCGCTCTGCTCGCCGCCGCTCTCGTCGCCTTCGCCGTTCTCGCCGTTCTCGTCCCGCTCCTCCGCCGTGTCGTCCTTCGCCGAAGGTCTCCGCGGCCGCGCGGAGCCGGAGCCGGTGCCCGAGCCCGAGCTGGTGCCGGCGCTGGGGCCGGCCCCAGCACCCGGGGCCGAGGAGTCGCGCAGATACGAGCCGGTGCCGCCTGCGCCGCCCTCGCGTCCGTCCGCGATCCCGCCGCCCGCATCCGTCGCATGGCCGCCCGGGCCCGGCTGGCCGTCCCGGCGCCGCAGATAGCGCTCGAATTCGCGGGCGATCGCCTCGCCCGAAGCCTCCGGCAGCTCCGCCGTGTCGCGGGCCTCCTCCAGGGACTGGACGTACTCCGCGACCTCGCTGTCCTCCGCGGCGAGTTGATCGACCCCAAGCTGCCAGGCGCGCGCGTCCTCCGTCAGCTCGCCGAGCGGGATGCGCACGCCGATCAGGTCCTCGAGGCGGTTGAGCAGGGCCAGGGTGGCCTTGGGGTTCGGCGGCTGCGAGACGTAGTGCGGCACGGCCGCCCACAGGCTGACCGCTGGGACTCCGGCGTGGGTGCACGCCTCCTGGAGGATGCCGACGATGCCCGTAGGCCCCTCGTAGCGCGACTCCTCCAGGTCGAGGCTGCGGGCCAGATCCGGGTCGGAGGTGACGCCGCTGACCGGCACCGGCCGGGTGTGCGGGGTGTCGCCGAGCAGCGCGCCGAGGACCACGACCATCTCGACGCCCAACTCATGGGCATAACCGAGGATCTCGTTGCAGAACGACCGCCAGCGCATGCTCGGTTCGATGCCGCGCACCAGCACCAGGTCGCGCGGCTTGTCGCCGCCGCCCGCGCGGACCACCGAGAGCCGGGTGGTCGGCCAGGTGACCTTGCGGATCCCGCCTTCGAGCGCCACGGTCGGCCGGTTGACCTGGAAGTCGTAGTAGTCCTCGGCGTCGAGCGCGGCGAAGACCTCGCCCTTCCATTCCCGATCCAGGTGCCCCACCGCGGTGGAGGCGGCGTCTCCGGCGTCGTTCCAGCCCTCGAAGGCACAGATCATGACCGGGTCGATCAGCTCGGGAACCCCCTCAAGCTCGATCACCCAGCGCCTCCTTCCGACCGGGGCGTACGGGTCCGTACCGCCTCCGGCTGCAGTTCCATTCGCATCGTCCCAAGCCTACGGCGTCCGGGGGTCCCCGCCGCAGCCCCCATGTGGGGGTGGGGAAGAGCAAGGGACAGAGGCGAGCCAGAGGGCGAGGCAGGGGGAGTAGCGGAGCGGCGAGCAGAGATTCATCCGATCTGTTCCCCGGCCGCTCTGAGGAAATTTCGTGCACCCCTCTGGACGGACGAGCCCATACGGCGCTATACATCGGATCACCGCGAAACGTCCGATGTTCTATCGCGCCGTACAGGGAGTCCCCATTGAGATTGCGCCCGACCGTCACCGAGATCGAGGTCCATGACGTCCGGTTTCCCACCTCGGAACAGCTTGACGGCTCGGACGCCATGAACCCCGACCCCGACTACTCGGCGGCGTACGTCGTGCTGCGCACGGACGCGACGGAGGGCGCGGAGGGGGACGCGGCCGACGAGACCGGTGGCGCCCCGGCCGAGGGGCACGGGTTCGTCTTCACGATCGGCCGTGGCAACGATGTCACCGCGGCCGCGATCCGCTCGCTGCGCCCCCATGTCGTGGGCCGCCCCGCCCCGCTGACCGCCGCCGACCTCGGCGCCCTCTACCGGGATCTGACACACGATTCGCAGCTGCGCTGGCTCGGCCCCGAGAAGGGCGTGATGCATATGGCGGCCGGCGCGGTGGTCAACGCCGCCTGGGACCTCGCCGCCCGGCAGGCGGGCAAGCCGCTGTGGCAGTTCCTCGCCGATATGCCGCCCGAAGACCTCGTCGAGCTGGTCGACTTCCGCTATCTCACCGACGCCCTCACCCCCGAGGAGGCGCTGGAGATCCTGCGCGCCGCCGAGCCGGGCCGCGCCGAGCGGGCCGCCCAGCTGCGCGAACGGGGCTATCCCGCCTACACCACCTCCCCGGGCTGGCTCGGCTACTCCGACGAGAAAATGATCAAGCTCGCGCAGGAGGCCGTCGCCGACGGCTTCGGACAGATCAAGCTCAAGGTCGGCGGCGACCTCGACGAGGACCTGCGGCGGATGCGGCTGGCCCGCGAGGCCGTCGGCCCCGAGGTGCGGATCGCGGCCGACGCCAACCAGCGCTGGGATGTGGCCGAGGCGCTGCGCTGGATGCGCGCCCTGGCGCCGTACGAGCCGCACTGGATCGAGGAGCCCACCAGCCCCGACGACGTCCTCGGGCACGCCGCCATCCGCAGCGGACAGCCCGTCAAGGTCGCCACCGGCGAACATGTCGCCAACCGCGTCGTGTTCAAGCAGCTGCTGCAGGCCGGCGCCGTGGACTTCGTACAGATCGACGCGGCGCGGGTGGCCGGCGTCAACGAGAACCTGGCGATCATGCTGCTCGCCGCCAAGTTCGGCGTGCCGGTCTGCCCGCACGCCGGCGGGGTGGGCCTGTGCGAACTCGTCCAGCATCTGGCCATGTTCGACTTCGTCGCGGTCTCGGGCAGCTGGGAGGACCGGGCCATCGAGTACGTCGACCACCTCCACGAGCACTTCGCCGACCCGGCCGTCGTCGAGGGCGGCCGCTATCTCGCCCCGGCCGCGCCCGGCTTCTCCGCCCGGATGCACCCCGAGTCCATCGCCGCCTACCGCTACCCGGACGGGCCCGAGTGGCAGGCCCGGAACGCCGCACAACAGGAGGGAACGTCGTGAACCAGGCCCACCCGACCGGCGACTTCGAGGGACTGGCCGCACTGGTCACCGGCGGCGCCTCCGGTATCGGCGCCGCGATCGCCACCCTGCTGCGCGACCGCGGCGCGCGGGTCGCGGTGCTCGACCGCGACCCGGCCGGCGCCCCCGCCGGCACCCTGGCGGTGAAGGCCGACGTCACTTCGGACGAGGCGATACGGAGCGGCGTCGCCGAGGCCGTGGCCGAGTTCGGGGCGCTGCACACCGTCGTGGGCAACGCCGGGATCGGCGCCATCGGCACAGTCGAGGACAACGCCGACGACGAGTGGCACCGGGTGCTGGACGTCAACGTCCTGGGCCTGGTCCGGACCGCCCGCGCCGCGCTGCCCCATCTGCGCGCCGCCGCGGCCGAGCGGCCCGGCAGCGTCTCCATCACCCACACCTGCTCGATCGCGGCGACCGCGGGGCTGCCGCAGCGCGCCGCCTACAGCGCCAGCAAGGGCGCGGTGCTCGCGCTGACCCTGGCCATGGCCGCCGACCACATACGCGAGGGCATCCGCGTCAACTGCGTCAACCCCGGCACCGTCGACACCCCCTGGGTCGGCCGGCTGCTCGGCCGGGCCGACGACCCGGCGGCCGAGCGCACCGCCCTGGAATCCCGTCAGCCGACCGGACGGCTGGTGGCCGCCGACGAGGTGGCGGCGGCCGTCGCGTATCTGGCCAGCCCCGCCGCCGCGGCCGTCACCGGCACCGCGCTGCCCGTCGACGGGGGGATGCAGGGCCTGCGCCTGCGCCCCGCCACCTGACGGACCCGGGGCGTACGCCCCCCAGCACGACCCCCACAGCACTGGAGCACAGAGCCGCACCATTCGATCAAGGACGGGACTCGATGACGAGACTCCGCACGACCGGCACCGTCGCCTGTGCCGTGCTGCTCGCCGCCGCCGCTCTCGCGGGCTGCAACCGCGAGAGCAACGGCGCCGGTGGTGGCAAGGTCGGCATCGACATGCCGCGCACCGACACGGACTTCTGGAACTCCTATCAGCAGTACCTCGAGAAGGGCATCGACGACGGCACGGTCAACGCGCTGCCGCTGTCCAACTCGCAGAACGACATCGCCAAGCTCGTCGCCAACGTCCAGGCCTTCACCGACCAGGGCGCCAAGGCGATCATCATGGCCCCCCAGGACACCGGCGCGATCTCCTCCACCCTGGACCATCTCAAGGAGAAGAAGATCCCCGTCGTCAGCGTGGACACCCGCCCGGACGCGGGCGAGGTCTACATGGTCGTACGGGCCGACAACCGAGCCTACGGCACCAACGCCTGCGAGTACCTGGGCAAGCAACTGGGCGGCAAGGGCCGGGTCGCCGAGCTGCAGGGCGACCTCAGCTCCATCAACGGCCGCGACCGCTCCGAGGCGTTTGCCTCCTGCATGAAGGAGAAGTTCCCGGGCATCACGGTGCACGAGCTGCCCACCGACTGGAAGGGCGACGTCGCCTCCGCCAAGCTGCAGAGCCTGCTGGCCCAGCACAAGGATCTCGACGGCATCTATATGCAGGCCGGCGGCGCCTTCCTGCAGCCCACGCTCGCGCTGCTTGAGCAGAAGAAGCTGCTCAAGCCCGCCGGGTCCGACGGGCACATCACGATCATCTCCAACGACGGCATCCCGGAGGAGCTGGACGCGATCCGCTCCGGGAAGATCGACGCCACCCTCTCCCAGCCCGCCGACCTGTACGCCAAGTACGCGCTGGAATACGCCAAGGCGGCTCTGGACGGCAAGAAGTTCAAACCTGGCAAGACCGACCACGACTCCGAGATCGTCAAGATCAAGAACGGCCTGGAGGACCAGCTCCCGGCGCCGCTGGTCACCAAGGAGAACGTCGACGACAAGAAGCTGTGGGCCAACCAGCTCGAGAAGAAGTAGCCATGGCCGTCGCTGACCAGCCCGCCGCCGCTGACCAGCCAACCTCCGCGGAGCCCAGCGTCGTACGGGCGGAGCGCATCGTCAAACGGTTCGGGCCGACCCTGGCCCTGGACCGCGCGCAGCTGGCCGTACGGCCGGGGGAGGCCCATGCGCTGGTCGGGCGCAACGGGGCGGGGAAGTCCACGCTGGTGTCCGTGCTGACCGGCATGGAACGCCCCGACGAGGGCACCGTCACCTTCTCGGACGAGCCCGCCCCCGGCTACGGCGACACCGCCGCCTGGCAGCGCAAGGTGGCCTGCGTCTACCAGAAGTCCATGGTGGTGCCCGACCTGACGGTCGCCGAAAACCTCTACCTCGGCCGCTTCCAGGGCGCCTCGCGGATCCGCTGGCGCGCGCTGCGCCAGGACGCCCGGGCCCTGCTGGCCGAGTACGGGGTGGACGTCGACCCGCAGACCCGCGCCAAGGACCTCACCGTCGAGCAGGGGCAGTTCGTCGAGATCGCCAGGGCGCTGTCCTTCGGCGCCCGTCTGATCATCCTCGACGAGCCCACCGCGCAGCTCGACGCGGGCGGCATCGAACGGCTCTTCAGCAAACTGCGCGAACTGCGCCGCCAGGGCGTCGCCTTCCTGTTTATCTCGCACCATCTGCAGGAGGTCTACGAACTCTGCGACACCGTCACCGTCTTCCGCGACGCCCGGCATGTGGTGACCGCCCCGGTCGCCGAGCTGCCCAAGGACGAGCTGGTCGCGGCGATGACCGGGGACGCCGAGGCCGGGCCGCCCAAGGGGGTGCGGGGCGCGGTGCCCGCGGCCGTACCGCGCGAAGAGGCCGGCCCGGGCGCGGAGCCGGTGCTGCGCACCGAAGGGCTGTCCCGCACGGGCGAGTTCGACCCACTCGACCTGGTGGTGCGGCCGGGCGAGGTGGTGGGCCTGGCCGGGGCGACGGCCAGCGGCAACACCGCGGTCGGCGAGACCCTGGTGGGGCTGCGCAAACAGGACGGCGGGCAGGTGGTGGTGCGCGGCCGCGCCGTGCGCCCCGGGAGCGTGCCGCACGCCATCGACGCGGGCATCGGGTACGTGCCCGAGGACCGGCACCGCCAGGGCCTGGTCCTGGGCCGCAGCGTCGCCGAGAACGCCACGCTGACGGTGACCGACCAACTCGGGCCCTTCGGGACGGTGCTGCCCTCCCGGACCCGGGCCTTCGCCGGCCGCATGATCGCCTCGCTCGACATCAAGACCTCGGGCCCCGGGCAGGTCGTCTCCGGCCTCTCGGGCGGCAACCAGCAGAAGGTCGTCATCGCGCGGGCGCTGGCGCGCGAGCCGAGCGTCCTGGTGGCCATCCGCCCCACCGCGGGCGTGGACGTGAAGTCCAAGGACGCGCTGCTTGGCGTCGTACGGGAGGTGGCGGCGGCCGGCAGCGGCGCGCTCATCGTCTCCGACGAACTGGACGACCTGCGGGTCTGCGACCGCGTTCTGGCGTTCTTCCACGGGCGCGTCGTGGCCGAGTTCGGCAGCGACTGGAGCGACCGCGGGCTGGTCGCCGCGATGGAGGGGATGGCGGGACCGGAAACGGAACCCGGCGCGGAAAAAGCAGGTATAGCAACAGAAGGCAGAAACGGCGCATTCAAGGGGAAAGAGGGAAGCCAGTCATGACCGATACCACACGGCAGCGCCCCGCCGACGTGGTGGCGGCCGGCGAAGCGACGGCGGCGACAGCGGCGGGACGGGCGCGGCCGAAGATCGACATCGCCGGCTGGCGGGATCTGTCGCTGGTCCCGGTGATCTTCGTGCTGGGCGTGATCGGCTTCATCGTCTCGCCCGCCTTCCTCACCCAGGACAATCTGATCGGCGTCGTCCAGCAGTCCACCGAGCTGGGGCTGCTGGTGCTGGGCGAGGCGCTGATCCTGATCTGCGGGCGGATGGACCTCTCCCTGGAGTCGACCATCGCCGTCGCGCCCGTGATCGCCCTGTGGCTGGTGCTGCCCGCCCACGGCGCCCGGTTCGAGGGCCTGGGCCTGCTGCCCACCTGGACCGCGATCCCGCTGTGCCTGGCCGTCGGCGCCGCGATCGGGGCTGCCAACGGCTTCCTCATCCTCAAACTGCGCGTCAACGGGTTCATCGCCACCCTCGGCATGCTCACCATGCTGCGCGGCCTCCAGGTCGGCGTCGCCGAGGGCCAGTCGATCATCAACGTCCCCGAGTCCTTCCGCTACCTGGGCAAGGCCCAATGGATGGGCGCCCCGGCGGCCGTGTGGATCTGCCTGGGTCTTTACGCGATCGGCGGCCTGGCGCTGGGCTATCTGCGGCACGGGCGCGCGCTGTACGCGATCGGCGGCAACCCGGAGGCCGCCCGCGCGGCGGGCATCCGGGTCGACCGGATCACCTGGATCGTGCTGTCCGTCGGCGGGCTGCTCGCCGCCTTCGCCGGCATCCTCTTCACCGGCCACTACGGCTCGGTGGCCGCCACCCAGGGCAACGGCTGGATCTTCCAGGTGTTCGCCGCCGCGGTCATCGGAGGCATCAGCCTCAAGGGCGGCCGCGGCACGCTCTTCGGGGCGCTCACGGGTGTGCTTACGCTGCAGTTGGTGGTCAATGTGATGACGCTCGGCGGCGTACCGCCCCTGTGGAACCAGTTCATCAACGGCTCGATCATCATCGTCGCGCTCATCATCTCCCGCTACGCCAGCGGCGAGAAGCAGGACTGACCAGAAGGACGGATGACCCATGGCGCAGCCACCAGAGGGGCCGCGTGAGCTCGGGCGCACGGGCGTGTACGTACCGGCGCTCGGGCTCGGCTGCGCGCCCCTGGGCAATCTGTACACGGCCATGCCCGACGAGCGCGCCCTGGCCACCGTCCAGGCCGCATTCGAGGCCGGATGCACCTATATGGACACCGCGCCGCACTATGGGGTCGGCCTGTCGGAGGAGCGCCTCGGCCGCGCGCTGACGGGCCGCGACCGCGCCTCGTACACCGTGTCCACCAAGGTGGGGCGCGCCCTGCGGCCCCGGAAGCCCGGGGAGCCGGTCGACGCCCAGGGCTTTGTGGACACCCCGGACCGCGTCCGCGAGCGGCGGCTGACCCGGGACGGGATCCGCGCCACTCTGGAGTCCTCGCTGGACCGTCTCGGCCTGGAGAGCGTGGACATCGTCTACCTCCACGATGTGGAAAACCACATCCGCGAGGTCTATGAGACGGCCTTCCCGGCCCTGGCCGAGCTGCGCGACCAGAAGCGCGTACGTGCCATCGGCTTCGGCATGAACCACAGCGATGTGCTCGCCCGGTTCGTGGCCGACCTCGATGTCGACGTGGTGCTGTGCGCCGGCCGCTGGACCCTCCTGGAGCGCACCGCCTACGACGACCTGCTGCCGGTGTGCGAGCGGCGCGGCACCTCTGTGGTGGTCGGCGGCGTCTACAACTCCGGGCTGCTCGCCGACCCGAGCCCGGACGCGCACTACAACTACGAGCGGACGCCCGCCGACATGCTGGAGCGCGCCCGGCAACTGGCCGCGGTCTGCGGCGAGTTCGGCGTACCGCTGCGGGCGGCGGCCCTGCGCTTCCCCTTCGGCCACCCGGCCGTGGCCGCGGCGGTCGTCGGCTGCGCCTCGCCGGAGGAGGTGCGGGACAACGCCGAAATGTTCGGCCACGACATCCCGGACGAGCTGTGGCCGGCCCTGGTGGACCGGGGCCTGCTCGACGAGGATGTCCCCCTGCCGATCGCTCGCTGAGCCCACGCCGACCGACCGCCTGTTGTTTGGCCGACCCGCCGCCGATCCCGAGGAGCGCCCCTCCGTGCCGCGCATCGACGCCCACCACCACCTGTGGGACCTGGACCGCCGTGAACAGCCGTGGATGGACGGCCCCTGGGCCGACCCGATCCGCCGTACGTTCACCCTCGAGGACCTGGAGCCGCACCTCGCCGCGCACGGCGTCGACGCGACCGTCGTCGTCCAGTCCAGCTCCTCGCACGAGGAGACGCTGGAACTCCTCGCCACGGCCGGGGCGTCCGACCGTGTCGCGGGCGTCGTGGGCTGGGCCGACCTCACCGACCCCGGCCTGCCCGATGTGCTCGCGGCCCTGCGCGCCGCGCCCGGCGGCGACCGCCTCGTCGGCCTGCGCCACCAGGTGCAGGACGAGCCGGACCAGCGGTGGCTGGACCGCCCCGACGTCCGCAGGGGGCTGACCCGGTTGGCCGGGGCGGACCTCGTCTACGACCTGCTGGTCACCCCGCGCGAGCTGCCCGCGGCCATCGACGCCGTCCGCGACCTGCCCGAGGTGCGCTTCGTCCTCGACCACGCGGCCAAGCCGCCCGTCGCGAGCGGCGCCCGCGACCCGTGGGACCGGCAACTGGCCGCGCTGGCGGCCCTGCCGAACGTCGTCTGCAAGCTCTCCGGCCTGGTGACCGAGGCCGCCTGGGACGGCTGGCAGCCGGAGCAGGTGCTGCCCTACGCCTGGCATGTGCTGGACGCCTTCGGCCCCGACCGGGTGCTCTTCGGGTCCGACTGGCCGGTGTGCACCCTGGCCGCGTCCTACGACCAGGTGGCCGACCTGGCCGGCCGCGCCACGCTCCGCCTCACGGAGGCGGAGCGGGCGGCGGTGTTCGGGGGCGCGGCGGTCCGTGCGTACGGCCTGAAGGCATAGCACCGCGTACGCGGCGCCTGGACGTCCAGGCGCCGCGTACGGCCTGGATACCCAGGCGCGTACGGCCCGAACGTCCCGTCACAGCGTCGAGCGCAGCCACTGCTCCACGCTCGCGACATGCACCGTCGCCCAGGACCGCGCCGCCTCCGCGTCGCGGTCCCGCAGCGCGCCCAGGATCGCCCGGTGCTCGTGCAGCGTGCGGCTGACCGCGTCCTCCTGGGTCAGCCCGCGCCAGACGCGGGCGCGGGTGGTGGGCCCGGACAGGCCGTCCAGCAGCGAGCACAGCACCGAGTTGCCGGAGGCCTGGACGATGCCCCGGTGGAACTCCAGGTCGCAGGCGACCAGCTCCTCCACCGACGGCTCCGGCCCGAGCGCGTCCAGCTGCGCGGCCAGCGCGTCCAGCGTGGCGTCGCTGATCCGGGCGCAGGCCTGTGCGGTGGCCGCGGGCTCCAGGATGCGCCGGACCGCGAGGAATTCCAGCACCGTGTCGTCGCGGTGGAAGTCGACGACGAAGCTCAGCGCCTCCAGCAGCAGCTGCGGGTCCAGACTGGTGACATACGTACCGTCGCCCTGGCGCACGTCCAGGATCCGGATCAGCGACAGGGCGCGCACCGCCTCGCGCAGCGAATTGCGGGACAGGCCCAGCTCGGCGGCGAGTTCACTCTCTTTAGGAAGCCGGTCACCCGGGCGCAGCGCACCCGAGACGATCATGCCTTTGATCTTTTCGATCGCCTCGTCGGTGACCGCCATCATGGACCTCCCCGGTTCAGACATCCGATGTCTGCCCCCATTATGGCGCCTGACGTCGGCTGCTCGTCGACGAGGGCAGCATGGCACGCCGAACGGACCGGCGTCCCCTGCCGGGGTGGACGCCGGTCCGCTGGCGATCACATGGGGTGCCTGGGACGCGCTGTACGCGATCAGAAGGTGAACGGACCCGGCGACTGGGCCGAGGTGGCGGTGCAGTTCACCGTGATGAGACCGAAGATCACCAGCTTCAGCGACTTGGCCTCGAGCTTGTCGCCGGCGGCGACCGTGCCCTTGAGCGGACCGGTGGTCACGTCGGCCCCGGTCTTGATGGCCGGGTTGGAGTTGCCGGTGAATGTCGTGGTTCCGGAGCCGTTCTTGGACAGGGTCAGCGTCGAGTTGACCGAGCCCGCCGGAACGTCGATGGGTGCCTTGATGGCGCCCGAGGACAGGGTGATGGTCGCGGAGGTCCCGCTCTGCGTGGCCGTGAGGGTGGCCAGGCCGGAGCCGTAGGTTCCGCACTCGGCCGTCAGGGTCGCGGTGGTCGGGGTGACCGCGTTGGCCCCCGGCGCCAGTGCGAGCGCGCCCATGGCCATTCCCGCTGCTCCCAGTGCCGTGCCGATCCCGAGTTTCATGCGTCTCATGGGACTGCCTTCCGGTGTGGGGGAAGTGCCTGCCTAGCCGCGTCAGTGCATGGTGCTTGGTGACTTGTTGCGTGGAGCGGCGCACGCGAGACACGGCGGGATCCCGGGCGCGCCCGAGGGCGCGTCGCTGCGTACGTGTGCGCGGTGCGGGGGGTGAGATCGCGCGGGGCTGCGGCTCGGGCCTCGCACAGACCGCCACCAGTCCTGACTTGCCGTCAGGCGGGGCGCTGTTATTGATGCGCGCGCCATCGAAGAACGCAAGAGCGATTCATTGATTTTTTACTGACGAGTCAGTTGGCGCAGCGGCCGAGGGGGAGGCTCCACAGCGGAGCCTCCCCCTCGGGAGTACGGGCGTACGGGCTACGGGCGACGTACGGGCCGGGCCCGTCAGACCGCGCGGTGGTCCAGCAGCTTCTGGACCCGGGCGCGCACCTCGTCGCCGTCCAGTCCGCGGATCGTCAAGGTGGTGCGGCGGCGCAGCACATCGTCCGCCGTCTGCGCCCACTCGTGGTCGCGGGCGTAGACGACCTGGGCCCAGATCTCCGGCGCGTCCGGGTGGATCCGCTCACCGAGCGCCGGGTCCTCGTTGGCCAGCCGCGCGATGTCGAAGGAGAGCGAACCGTAGTGCGTCGCCAGGTGGCGCGCGGTGTCCGCGGCCATCCGCGGGCCGGGGGTGCCGCCGTCCACCAGCAGCCGGTGCGCGACCGCGTGCGGGTTGGCCAGGCCCGGCAGCGGGACGTGCTTGGGCAGCTGGGATATGGGCTCCATATCGTCCGCGAGCGGGTGGCCGGGCAGCTGCGCGAGCTTGTTCATCACGGTGCGGCCGATGTGGCGGAAGGTGGTCCACTTGCCGCCCGCGATGGAGAGCATCCCACCGCGCCCCTCGGTGACGACCGTCTCCCGCTTGGCCTTGGCGGTGTCCCCGGGGCCGCCGGGCAGCACCCGGAGACCGGCGAAGGAGTAGGTGATCAGGTCGCGGGACAGCTGCTGGTCCCGGATGGAGAAGGCGGCCTCGTCGAGTATCTGGGTGATGTCCTGCTCGTTCACCCGGACATCGGCCGGGTCGCCCTCGTACGCCTCGTCGGTGGTGCCGAGCAGCAGCATGTCCTCCCAGGGGAGGGCGAAGGTGATGCGGTACTTGTCGATCGGGGTCGCCAGCGCCGCCCGCCACGGCGCGGTGCGCTTGAGGACCAGGTGCGCGCCCTTGGAGAGCCGGATGGACGGGGCCGCGTTCGGGTCCTCCATCCTGCGCAGGTGGTCCACCCACGGACCGGTGGCGTTCAGCACCAGCCGGGCGTTCACCCCGAACTCGGTCCCGTCCAGGCGGTCCCGGAGCTCCGCGCCGGTGACCCGGCCGTCGGTCTTCCGCAGCCCCACCACCTCGGCGTGGTTGAGCACGGTCGCGCCCGCCTCGACGGCAGCCCGCACCGTCATCAGGGCCATACGGCTGTCGTTCATCTGGCCGTCGCCGTACACCGCGACCGCCTTGAGGCCCTCGGTGCGCAGCTCGGGGACGTCCCGTACGGCCTTGTCGGCGCTGATCACATGGCCGACGCCGTCCCGGAAGGCGGAGAGGGCCGAGTACGCGAACACGCCCGCGCCGAGCTTGGCCGCGCCGTGCGGGCCGCCCTTGTAGACCGGCAGGTAGAAGGTGAGCGGATTCGCCAGGTGGGGGGCGACGCTGCGGGAGACCGCGCGCCGCTCGAAGTGGTTCTCGGCGACCAGCTTGACCGCGCCGGTCTGCAGATAGCGCAGCCCGCCGTGGAGCAGCTTGGAGGAGGCCGAGGAGGTGGCGCCGGCGAAGTCGCCGGCGTCCACCATGGCCACCCGCAGTCCCGACTGCGCCGCGTGCCAGGCAGTGGTGATGCCCAGAATGCCGCCGCCGATCACCAGGAGGTCGTGCGTTGCCTTGGACAGCTGTTCCCGGGTTTCGGCGCGGCTCGGAAGAGAGCCGGCAGCCGGGTGCGTCCCGAGGGCCGGGACGCTCTGCAGGGTGGTCATTGCTTACTCCTCGTCTTCGATCCAGCCCATGGTCCGCTCAACGGCCTTGAGCCAGTTCTTGTACTCGCGGTCGCGGACATCCGCGTCCATGCGGGGGGTCCACTCGGCGGCGCGGCGCCAGTTGGCGCGCAGCGCCTCGGTGTCCGGCCAGAAGCCGACGGCCAGACCGGCGGCGTAGGCGGCGCCGAGGCAGGTGGTCTCGGCGACCATCGGCCGCACCACGGGCGCGTCCAGGGCGTTGGAGAGCGTCTGCATCAGCAGGTTGTTGGAGGTCATACCGCCGTCGACCTTGAGCGCGGTGAGCTCGACGCCGGAGTCCTTGGTCATCGCGTCGACGATCTCGCGGGTCTGCCAGGCGGTGGCCTCGAGCACGGCGCGCGCGATGTGGGCCTTGGTGACATAGCGGGTCAGACCCGCGATGACGCCACGCGCGTCATCGCGCCAGTAGGGCGCGAACAGACCGGAGAAGGCCGGTACGAAGTAGGCGCCGCCGTTGTCCTCGACCGAGCTGGCCAGGGTCTCGATCTCGGCCGCGCTGTTGATCAGCCCCATCTGGTCGCGCATCCACTGCACCAGCGAACCGGTGACGGCGATCGAGCCCTCGAGGGCGTAGACCGGCTTCTGGTCGCCGATGCGGTAGCCGACGGTGGTCAGCAGGCCGTTGTACGAGTTGACGGGCTTGCCACCGGTGTTCATCAGCAGGAACGTTCCGGTGCCGTAGGTCGACTTGGCCTCGCCCTCGGAGAAGCAGGTCTGGCCGAAGAGGGCGGCCTGCTGGTCACCGAGCGCGGAGGCCACCGGCACGCCCGCGAGGACGCCCTCGGCGGTGGTCCCGTACACCTCGGCGGAGGAGCGGATCTCGGGCAGCACGGCCGCCGGGATCTCCATCGAGGACAGGATGCGCTCGTCCCAGTCGAGGGTCTGGAGGTTCATCAGCAGCGTGCGGGAGGCGTTGGTGACGTCGGTGACGTGCACGCCTCCGTTGGTGCCGCCGGTGAGGTTCCAGATCACCCAGGAGTCCATGGTGCCGAAGAGGATCTCGCCGGCCTCCGCGCGCTCACGCAGCCCCTCGACGTTGTCGAGCAGCCAGCGGATCTTCGGGCCCGCGAAGTACGAGGCGAGCGGCAGACCGGTCTCCCGGCGGAACCGGTCCTGGCCGACGTTGCGGCCGAGCTCCCGGCACAGGGCGTCGGTGCGGGTGTCCTGCCAGACGATGGCGTTGTGCACCGGCTCGCCGGTGTTCTTGTCCCACAGCAGCGTGGTCTCACGCTGGTTGGTGATGCCGATCGCCTTCACATCGGCGGAGGTGATGCCGGCCTTGCTGATGGCCCCGGCGACGACTTCCCGGACGTTCTCCCAGATCTCGGTCGCGTTGTGTTCGACCCAGCCGGGCTTGGGGAAGATCTGCTCGTGCTCCTTCTGATCGACCGAGACGATGCGGCCGTCCCGGTCGAAGACGATGCAACGGCTCGAGGTGGTGCCCTGGTCGATCGCTGCGATGAACGGACCGGTGGAGTGGGTGTCGGTCATGGTGTGCGGCTCTCCTGCGCGTCAAGAGGGGGTGGAATGGGGTTAGGGCTAGGCGAAGGCGATCTCGTAGATGCCGCCGGCGATGGCGCCGCCGATGAGCGGGCCGACGACGGGGATCCAGGCGTAGCCCCAGTCCGAGCCGCCCTTGTTGGGCAGCGGCAGGAGGGCGTGGGCGATACGGGGACCGAGGTCACGGGCCGGGTTGATGGCGTAGCCGGTCGGTCCGCCGAGCGAGAGGCCGATGCCGACCACGACCAGCGAGGTGATCAGCACGCCGATGACGCCCAGGCCGTGGCCGTCCCCGTTCAGACCCTGGGTGAGGATGGCCAGCACCAGCACGGTCGTGGCGATGATCTCGGTGGCCAGGTTCTGCACCGTGTTGCGGATCTCGGGGCCGGTGGAGAAGATGCCGAGCACCGGGCCGGCGTCGGACTTCGCCTGGGCGGAGGCCTTGGCCGTGTCCTGGGCGCCGGGGCCGCCGACGATCTCGCGGTCGGTCAGATGGGCCTGGAAGTGGCCCAGGTAGGCGACCCACACCAAGGTGGCCCCGATGATGGCGCCGGTCATCTGACCGAGCACATAGATCGGCACATCACTCCACTCGGTGCCGCCCTCGATCGCGAGGCCCAGCGTCACAGCGGGATTGAGATGCGCCCCGGACAGGGGGGCCGAGATATACGCGCCGGTCAGTACGGCGAAGCCCCACCCGAAGGTGATGGCCAGCCATCCCGCGCCGAACGCCTTGGAGCGCTTCAAGACAACGCCGGCGACGACGCCACCGCCGAGCAGGATGAGTACGGCGGTACCGATGGTCTCGCCAATGAAGATGTCGGAGCTGGACACCCGCGACTCCTTTGTCCTTCGTCCAGATGGACACCGGGAAGCGCCGTACCACGGGAATCAACCGATGGTCCGCGCCCCCTCGGTGAGGGCTGGTCGGCCCGCGGCGAGTCACACCTTAGCGAATATTGTCGTCAGATGTTCGACAATGCCGACCGATGAACGGCAGTTTTCTGCACGGTGAAGGCTGAGGTCAAGGGGCGTGTGACTGAAAACTCGTACCGGGGTGAGCCGGGGTGAACCGACCGATACCGGCCGGTAACTCTCAGAAGCGACTGGCGCCCAAATCACGGGAAACGGACCGTGCGCAGTCCCGCACCGCGGCGATCAGATCGGAGCGCAGCTCGCCCTCCTTGCACACCCGCTCCACCGCTCCGGCGACACCCACCGCGCCCACCGGCATCCGCCGCCGGTTGTGGATCGGGGCGGCGATCGACGCCACGCCCTCCCAGGTCTCCTCCACGTCCGAACCCCAGCCGCGCGCCCGGGTCAGGTCCAGGACGGACTCGAAGCCCGCCATGGAGGTCACCGTGCGGGGCGTGAACGCCTCGCGCTCGGCCTCCGCCGCCTCGCTGTGCGCCACCGGGTCGTACGCGGCCAGCACCTTGCCCAGCGCCGTGGAGTGCAGCGGCTGCATCGCGCCGACCTCCAGCACCTGGCGGCTGTCGTCCGGGCGGAAGACATGGTGGACGATCAGCACGCCCTGCTGGTGCAGCACGCCCAGATACACGCTCTCCCCGCTGGAACGCGCCAGGTCGTCGGTCCACACCAGGGCGCGGGCGCGCAGCTCATGCACGTCCAGATAGCTGTTGCCCAGGCGCAGCAGCTCGGCGCCCAGCTGATAGCGGCCCGACGCCTCGTCCTGCTCGACGAAGCCCTCCTGCTGGAGCGTGCGCAAAATGCCGTGCGCGGTGCCCTTGGCCAGCCCCAGCGACGAGGCGATGTCCGACAGGCCCAGACGGCGCTCGCCCCCGGCGAGCAGACGCAGCATCGCGGCAGCCCGCTCGAGCGACTGGATGGTCCGTGCCATCGCGCACCCCTCCTGACACTACGGTTCGACAATGCTGAACACTATCGGTCCATGTCGACCCCGTGGTACAGCGGGAAAAGGGTAAACGATCACAGACCCTCCGCGGACACCGCCGCCCCACCGTCCATCCCGCCCCGTACGAGCTGTCCCGTCACGTGGAACACCACTCGCCGAAAGCTCCCCGGCGGCTACTCTGGCTTGGTGCGCCCTCCGCCGAGGAGGGTGCAAAGCCGACAGCCGTCGCATCCAGGGAGCTCACCCATGGCCTCGCATACGCCTACGTCCGCAGCCACCGACCCCGCCGACCGGGTCCGCGCACTCCGCGAGGCCCTCGCCACCCGCGTGGTGGTCGCCGACGGCGCGATGGGGACGATGCTCCAGGCCCAGGACCCCACCCTCGAGGACTTCCAGCAGCTCGAGGGGTGCAACGAAATCCTCAACATCACCCGCCCCGATATCGTCCGCTCGGTCCACACCGAGTACTTCGAGGTCGGCGTCGACTGCGTGGAGACCAACACCTTCGGCGCCAACCACGCCGCGCTGGGGGAGTACGAGATCTCCGACCGGGTCCACGAGCTGTCCGAGGCCGGCGCCCGGGTCGCCCGCGAGGTCGCCGACGGATTCGCGGCGGACGGCCGCCCCCGCTGGGTGCTCGGCTCCATGGGCCCCGGCACCAAGCTGCCGACGCTGGGCCACGCCCCGTACACCGTGCTGCGCGACGCCTACCAGGCGAACGCCGAGGGCCTGATCGCCGGCGGCGCCGACGCCCTGCTGGTGGAGACCACCCAGGACCTACTGCAGACCAAGGCCGCGGTCCTCGGCGCCCGCCGCGCCCTGGACGCCTTGGGCTCCGACGCCCCGGTGATCTGCTCGGTCACGGTGGAGACCACCGGCACCATGCTGCTCGGCTCGGAGATCGGCGCCGCGCTCACCGCGCTGGAGCCGCTGGGCATCGACATGATCGGCCTGAACTGCGCGACCGGCCCGGCCGAGATGAGCGAGCACCTGCGCTATCTGGCCCGCCACTCCCGTATCCCGCTGTCCTGTATGCCGAACGCCGGCCTGCCGGTGCTGGGCAAGGACGGGGCGCACTACCCCCTCACCCCGGGCGAGCTGGCCGACGCCCAGGAGACGTTTGTGCGCGAGTACGGGATGTCGCTGGTCGGCGGCTGCTGCGGCACCACGCCCGAGCATCTGCGCCAGGTCGTGGAGCGGGTCCGCGAGCTGACCCCCACCGAGCGCACCCCGCGCCCCGAGCCCGGCGCCGCCTCCCTCTACCAGACCGTGCCGTTCCGCCAGGACACCTCGTATCTGGCGATCGGCGAGCGGACCAACGCCAACGGCTCGAAGAAGTTCCGCGAGGCCATGCTGGAAGGCCGCTGGGACGACTGCGTGGAGATGGCCCGCGAGCAGATCCGCGAGGGCGCCCACCTGCTCGACCTGTGCGTGGACTACGTCGGCCGGGACGGCGTCGCCGACATGGAGGAACTGGCCGGCCGCTTCGCCACCGCCTCCACCCTCCCCATCGTGCTGGACTCCACCGAGGTCGACGTCCTCCGCGCCGGCCTGGAGAAGCTGGGCGGCCGCGCGGTCATCAACTCCGTCAACTACGAGGACGGCGACGGCCCCGACTCGCGCTTCGCCAAGGTCACCCGGCTGGCCCAGGAGCACGGCGCCGCGCTGATCGCGCTGACCATCGACGAGGAGGGCCAGGCCCGCACCCCGCAGAAGAAGGTCGAGATCGCCCAGCGGCTGATCGCCGATCTGACCGGCAACTGGGGCATCCACGAGTCGGACATCCTCATCGACACCCTGACCTTCACCATCTGCACCGGCCAGGAGGAGTCCCGCAAGGACGGCGTCGCCACCATCGAGGCGATCCGCGAGCTCAAGCGCCGCCACCCGGAGGTGCAGACCACGCTGGGCCTGTCGAACATCTCCTTCGGCCTCAACCCGGCCGCCCGTATCCTGCTCAACTCCGTCTTCCTCGACGAATGCGTCAAGGCAGGCCTCGACTCGGCGATCGTGCACGCCTCCAAGATCCTGCCGATCGCCCGCTTCGACGAGGAGCAGGTCACCACCGCCCTCGACCTGATCTACGACCGCCGATCGCCCCAGCAGGGGGACAAACCGGCTTACGACCCGCTGCAGAAGCTGATGGCGCTGTTCGAGGGCGCCACCGCCAAGTCCCTCAAGGCCGGCAAGGCCGAGGAGCTGGCCGCCCTGCCGCTGGAGGAGCGCCTCAAGCGCCGCATCATCGACGGCGAGCGCAACGGCCTGGAGGCCGACCTGGACGAGGCCCTGCAAGAGCGGCCCGCCCTGGACATCGTCAACGAAACCCTGCTGGACGGCATGAAGGTCGTCGGCGAACTCTTCGGCTCCGGGCAGATGCAGCTGCCGTTCGTCCTCCAGTCCGCCGAGGTGATGAAGACCGCGGTGGCCCATCTGGAGCCGCAGATGGAGAAGTCCGAGGACAGCGAGGCGGGCAAGGGCACCATCGTGCTCGCCACGGTCCGCGGCGACGTCCACGACATCGGCAAGAACCTCGTCGACATCATCCTCTCCAACAACGGCTACAACGTGGTCAACCTGGGCATCAAGCAGCCGGTCTCGGCCATCCTGGACGCCGCGCAGGAGCACCGCGCCGATGTGATCGGAATGTCCGGGCTGCTGGTGAAGTCCACGGTGATCATGAAGGAGAACCTGGAGGAGCTGAACCAGCGCAAGCTGGCCGCCGAATACCCCGTCATCCTCGGCGGGGCGGCGCTGACCCGGGCGTATGTCGAACAGGACCTGCACGAGATCTACGAGGGCGAGGTCCGCTACGCCCGCGACGCCTTCGAGGGCCTGCGGCTGATGGACGCGCTGGTCGCCGTCAAGCGCGGCGTACCGGGCGCGACCCTGCCCGAGCTCAAGCAGCGCCGGGTCCGGGGGCGCGCGGCGGCGGCCGTCGAGGTGGCGGAGCCGGATGAGGGTCCGATCCGCTCCGACGTGGCCACCGACAACCCGGTGCCCACCCCGCCCTTCTGGGGCAGCCGCGTGGTCAAGGGCATCCAGCAGGCGGACTACGCGTCCTGGCTGGACGAGGGCGCGCTGTTCAAGGGCCAGTGGGGCCTCAAGCAGGCCCGTACCGGCGAGGGGCCGAGCTACGAGGAGCTGGCGGAGACCGAAGGCCGGCCGCGGCTGCGGGGCTGGCTCGACAAGCTGCACACCGAGAACCTGCTGGAGGCGGCCGTCGTCTACGGCTACTACCGGTGTGTGTCCAAGGGCGACGACCTGGTCCTGCTGGGCGAGGACGGCAGCGAGCTGACCCGCTTCACCTTCCCGCGCCAGCGGCGCGGCCGGCGGCTGTGCCTGGCGGATTTCTTCCGCCCGGAGGAGTCCGGCGAAACCGATGTGGTCGGGCTGCAGGTCGTCACCGTCGGCTCGAAGATCGGCGAGGCCACCGCCGAGCTGTTCGCCGCCGACTCCTACCGCGACTACCTCGAGCTCCACGGGCTGTCCGTGCAGCTGGCGGAGGCGCTTGCCGAGTACTGGCACGCCCGCGTCCGCGCCGAGCTGGGCTTCGCGGCCGAGGACCCCGCGGACGTCACCGACATGTTCGACCTCAAATACCGCGGCGCGCGCTTCTCACTGGGCTACGGGGCCTGCCCCGACCTGGAGGACCGCGCGAAGATCGCCGACCTGCTGCGCCCGGAGCGGATCGGGGTCAAGCTCTCGGAGGAGTTCCAGCTGCACCCCGAGCAGTCCACCGACGCGATCGTCATCCACCACCCGGAAGCCAAATACTTCAACGCACGGTGACGGACCCGTCGCACTCCGCGGCGTTCGGCGGGAAGCCGTCGGGCGCCGCGCGGCGGGCCGTCGTACACTGGTCGATCCGGTAGAGGCCGGTCGTCTTCCGCATCGTGAGAACCGCGAAAACCGCGAAACCAGCGAAAACCGCGAGAGTCGCGAGAACCGCGGAAGACGGCCGGCCTCCGTGCCCCTCTCCCGGAGGTGATCGGATGACCAGCAGCATCCCCGCCGTCGACCCGCGTACGGCCGAAGGCTCCGCCCTGCAAGCCGTCCTGCTCGACATGGACGGCACCCTGGTCGACACCGAGGGCATCTGGTGGGACACGGAGGTCTCCATCTTCGCCGAGCTCGGCCATGCGCTCGCCGAGGAGTACCGCGAGGTGGTCGTCGGCGGCCCTATGACCCGCAGCGCCTCCTTCCTGATCCAGGCCACCGGCGCGGACATCGCGCTCGCCGAGCTGACCGGGCTGCTGAACAGCCGCTTCACCGAGCTGATCGACGGCACCGTGCCGCTGCTCCCGGGCGCCCGCAGGCTGCTCACCGAGCTGGTTGCGCACGGCGTGCCCACCGCGCTGGTCTCGGCCTCCCACCGGCGGGTGATGGAGTCGGTGCTGCGCTCGATCGGCCCGGAGCACTTCGCGCTCACGGTCGCGGGCGACGACATCGGCCGGACCAAGCCGCACCCGGACCCGTATCTCTTCGCCGCCGCGGGACTGGGCGCGGACCCGGCGCGCTGTGTGGTGGTGGAGGACACGGTGACCGGCGTGACGGCGGCCGAGGCGGCCGGATGCCAGGTGGTGGCCGTGCCGTCGCTGGTGATGATCGAGCCTGCCGTGGGGCGTACGGTCGTCGGCTCGCTGGAAGAAGTCGACGTCCCGTTTTTGCGCACTCTGATCACTGGAATGCACTGATCGCGCACCGAGCGTATTTCGGTTAAGGACAGGCAGGGAAATGGACTGTCCTAATTCCGCTTGCCCGGTGGCATGACGGAAGAAGTGATGTTTCTCACCGCACCCGCCGTCGACAGGGTGACGAGGGGTCTGCTTCGAGTCCCGTCTGGTCCGATTTGTGCGGACCCATGTGTCCGGATTGATGGCATGTCAGTAGAAACGTGATGGCGTCCGGATATCGGTGAACCGTTACATGTTATCGGGGCGTGATAACGCCTCAACTTCGTTGTGTTCCAGTAGGGCTGGCGCCGCGGACTAATCTCTTCGCGAGTAGTTGATCGATCGCAGGGAGACTCCCGAGAATGAACCGTAAGTCGCTGGTGCTGCCGGTCCTGGCGGGACTGATGACCTCCACGCTCGCCGCGTGCGGCGGTACCGACGGCGCAGGGTCGGACGACGGGGCGATCGTCGTGGGGAGCACCGACCGCATCGAGGCCTCGAAAGCTGCGACCGCGCCGCTCGACCCGGCCCAGGCGTATGACTTCGCCTCCTGGAGCGTGCTGCACAGCACCTTCCAGACGCTGATGAGACTGCCCCGCTCCGGCACCGACCCCATCCCCGACGCCGCCGAGCAGTGCGGCTTCCAGGACCGGCAGAGCGAGCAGTACCGCTGCAAGCTGCGCAAGGGGCTGAAGTTCTCCAACGGCCACGATCTGACCTCCGCCGATGTGAAGTTCTCGCTGGAGCGGGTGCTGCGGATCAAGGACCAGAGCGGGGTGTGGTCCCTGCTGTCCAACGTGGACAAGGTGGAGACCCCCAACGACCGCGAGGTCGTCATCCACCTCTCCAGCCCGGACGCCACGTTCCCGTCCAAGCTCACCACGCCCGCCGCGGCGATCCTCGACAGCGAGGTCTACAAGAAGGACGCGGTGCGCAAGGGCTTCGACATCGTGGGCTCCGGCCCTTACACGGCGAAGACCGAGGTGGAGAACAACCGGCTGACGAAGGTGGTCTTCACCAAGAACTCCGAGTACCAGGGCGATATCCAGCCGCGCAGCGACAAGCTCGAGATGCGCTTCTTCGATGACGCCAAGACCCTGGAGTCGGCCCTGACCAAGGGCGATGTCGACGTCGTCAACCGCGGCTTCTCGCCCGAGCAGATCGAGCGGATGGACACCACCGGTATCAAGGGCATCCAGCTCCAGGAGACCTCCGGCCAGGGCATCCGCTACCTCGTCTTCGACACCTCGGCCCCGGTGGTGAAGAACAAGGCCGTCCGCCAGGCCATCGCGAACATCGTGGACCGCCAGGCGCTGGTGCGCGATGTGTACAAGCGGACCGCCGAACCGCTGTACTCGATGGTCCCCAACAACATCTCCTCGCACACCAACTCGTTCCACAACGAGTACGGCGACCCGAACGTCGGCGCCGCGCGCGATCTGTTGCAGCAGGCCGGCATCGACACCCCGGTGCAGCTGACGCTGGCCTACACCACTGACCACTACGGCCCCGAGACGGCCCTGGAGTTCAAGAAACTCCAGTCCCAGCTGAACGCCAGCGGGCTGTTCTCGGTCAGGATCAAGGGCGTCAAGTGGACCGAGTTCCGCCCGGCCGTCGTCAAGCGGGAGTACGCCGTCTACGGCATGGGCTGGCTGCCCGACTTCCCGGACGCGGACACCTACGTCGCGCCGTTCCTCACCAAGGACAACTGGCTCAACTCCCCGTACCACAACAAGACCATCGAGGACGAGCTGATCCCCAGGACCCGGCAGGAGGCCCAGCGGGCCCTCGCGGTCAAGGATCTCCAGAAGATCCAGAACCTCGTCGCGGGCGATGTGCCGTATCTGCCGCTGTGGCAGGGCAAGCAGTACGTGGCCTCCCGCGACGGCGTCGTGGGGACCGAGTACCTGCTCGACGCCTCGAGCATGCTCCAGCTGTGGGAGCTCGGCCGCACCAGCGACGGCTGAGCCGGCTCGGACCCGGGTAGCAGCGCCGAGGGCCGTATCCCGCACCGCCAGGAGGCGGCAGGGGATACGGCCCTCGGCCTTGTCCTACGGCCCTCGGCCTTGTCTTACGTACGTCAGTGCGCCTCGGCGCCTCGGCGTGCGCAGACGCGCCTTGAAGCGAAGCGGAGGGCTTGCGCGCTACTGCGCGCCGGGGCGCACCAGCCCGCTCTCATACGCGTAGACGGCCGCCTGCACCCGGTCGCGCAGCCCCAGCTTCGTCAGCACATGCCCCACATGGGTCTTCACCGTCGTCTCGCTGACGAACAGATCCGCCGCGATCTCCGCGTTGGACAGCCCCTTGGCGACCAGCTTCAGGACCTCCACCTCGCGCTCGGTGAGGGTGTGCAGGGTGTCCGGCACCGGCTCCTCGCCGGACGGCAGATGCCCGGCGTACTTGTCGAGCAGCCGCCGGGTGATGCTCGGCGCCAGCATCGCCTCGCCCGCCGCCACCACCCGGATCGCCTGCACCAGCTCATGGGCGGGCGCGTCCTTGAGCAGAAAGCCGCTGGCCCCCGCGCGCAGCGCCTCCACCACATACTCGTCCAGGTCGAAGGTGGTCAGGACCAGCACCTTGGCAGGACCGTCCCGGCCCGGGCCGGTGATCTGCCGGGTCGCCTCCACACCGTCCATCCGCGGCATGCGGATGTCCATCAGCACCACATCCGGCTGCAGCGCCCGCACCTGGTCCAGGGCCTGCAGACCGTCCCCCGCCTCGCCGACGACCGCGAGATCCTGCTCCGCCTCGAGAATCATCCGGAAGCCGGTGCGCAGCAGCGGCTGGTCGTCGACCAGTAGGACGCGGATAGCCACAGGTTCTCCTTCGCTGGACCGCTAGACCTGCCCCATTCTGCCGGACTGCGCGGGCACGGTGGCCGCCGGATAAGGCGGGGGAGTCCCACCGAATTCCGGGCAATGCGCCTGGTGGTCGCACCAGCCGCACAGCTTGGTCTGGCGCGGCAGGAAGACGCCGGTCTCCATCGCCTCCGAGATCGCCTCCCACAGGGCCCGCACCTTGCGCTCCACGGCCAGCAGATCCGACTCGTCCGGGTCGTACGTCAGCACATCCCCGCTGCCCAGATAGACCAGCTGCAGCCGGCGCGGCACCGCCCCCCGCAGCCGCCACAGCACCAAGGCGTAGAACTTCATCTGGAACAGCGCCCCCGCCGCGTACTGCGGGGCGGGCGCCTTGCCGGTCTTGTAGTCGACGATCCGCACCTCGCCGCTCGGCGCGACGTCCACCCGGTCGATATAGCCGCGCAGCGTCAGCCCGCTGTCCAGCTTCGTCTCCACATACAGCTCCCGCTCGGCGGGCTCAAGACGCGTCGGGTCCTCCAGCGAGAACCACTGCTCGACCAGCCGCTCGGCATCCGCCAGCCACTGCTCCAGCCGCTCCGGCTGCTCCGCGCCGTCCTCCGTACGGAACAGCTCCGTCAGCTCCGGCCGCGCCTTCAGCAGCCGCTCCCACTCGCCCGGCACCATCGAGCGGGCACGCGAGGCGGTGCGCTCCACGGCCGGGGCATCGAACAGACGCTCGAGTACCGCGTGCACCACCGTGCCCCGGGTCGCGGCGGCGCTCGGCTTCTCCGGCAGTTTGTCGATCACTCGGAAGCGGTACAGCAACGGACACTGCATGAAGTCCGCCGCGCGCGACGGCGACAAGGACGGCTTCGACCGCGACGCGGCCGGCGGCACAGCGGAGGACCGACCGGACTGCGGCGTCCGATCGGCCCGTTCGGCCTTCCCGGTGGAGGTTCCCATGGCGCAGACCCTACGGCCCGCCACCGACAGCCGGACGCATACCATCGACGTCCGAGGTCCTCGCACTGCATGATCGTGGGGACCATACCGAAGAAGGGGTGCGAACCACGCATCCGACGAGGGGACACCGTGGAAAACAGCGGGCAGCGGCAGTCCGACAGCGGGGGATCGGACCGGACGACCGAGCCCGAGGGCGAGAAGCCACAGCGCCCCCGTGAGACGGGCGGCGGCTTCCTGATGGGCCGGCCGTTCGGTGTGCCCGTGTACGTCTCGCCCAGCTGGTTCCTGGTCGCCGCGCTCATCACCTGGGTCTTCGGCGGCCAACTGGAGCGGGTGCTGCCGGAACTGGGCGCCGCGCGCTACATCGTCTCGCTCTTCTTCGCGGTGGCCTTCTACGCCTCCGTGCTGGTCCACGAGCTCGCCCACACCGTCGCGGCGCTGCGCTTCAAGCTCCCGGTACGCCGGATCCAGCTCCAGTTCTTCGGGGGCGTCTCGGAGATCGAGAAGGAGTCCGAGACACCCGGCCGGGAGTTCGTCCTGGCCTTCGTCGGCCCGCTGCTCTCCCTGATCCTCTCCGGCCTGTTCTACCTGGGCATGCTGCTCGTGGAGCCGGACACGGTGGTCGGGGTGCTGCTGGCCGGGCTGATGATCTCCAACCTCATCGTGGCCGCCTTCAACCTGCTTCCCGGCCTCCCCCTGGACGGCGGCCGGATGCTGCGGGCCGTCGTCTGGAAGATCAGCGGCAAGCCCATGACGGGCACCATCGCCGCGGCCTGGACCGGCCGGGCGCTCGCGGTCGCGGTGCTGGTGGGCCTGCCGCTGGCCACCCAGACCGGCGGGTTCGGCAACGAGGCCGAGGGCTTCGGCAGCGTCGACTCGCTGACCGACGCGCTGCTCGCCGCCATACTCGCCGCGATCATCTGGACCGGCGCCGGCAACAGCCTGCGCATGGCCCGGCTGCGTGAGCGCCTTCCGGACCTGCGGGCCCGTACGCTCACCCGACGAGCCGTCCCGGTCGCGGCCGACACCCCCCTCTCGGAGGCGCTGCGCCGCGCGAACGAGGCCGGGGCGCGCGCCCTCGTCGTGGTCGACGGCCAGGGCGCACCCACCGCCGTGGTGCGCGAGGCGGCCATCGTCGGGGTCCCCGAGCACCGTCGTCCCTGGGTCGCCGTCAGCGGCCTCGCCCAGGACCTCAAGGAGGGCATGCGGGTCTCCGCCGAGCTCACCGGCGAGGAACTGCTGGACACCCTGCGTGCCACCCCGGCCACCGAGTACCTGGTGGTCGAGGACACCGGGGAGATCTACGGCGTCCTGTCGACGGCCGACGTCGAGCGCGCCTTCGTGGCGGCCATGGCGCGGACGCCTTCCTGAGTCCTACCGGATTGAGCCTTACCGGAATGGGCCTTACCGGACCGGCGGTCGGCGCGTCCCCGCAGGCCCGGTAGGCTGGCCACATGTCCGAACCGACCGGTGCCGCCCGCCGTCGCGGGCCCTTCCAGGTCGGGGACCAGGTCCAGCTCACCGACCCCAAGGGACGCCACTACACCTTCACGCTCGAGGCCGGGAAGAACTTCCACACCCACAAGGGTTCCTTCCCCCACGACGAGCTGATCGGTGCCCCTGAGGGAACCGTCGTGCGTACCACGGGAAACGTCGCGTACCTCGCGCTGCGTCCCCTGCTCCCCGACTATGTCCTGTCCATGCCACGCGGTGCCGCCGTGGTCTACCCCAAGGACGCGGGGCAGATCCTGGCGATGGCCGACATCTTCCCCGGCGCGCGCGTCGTCGAGGCGGGCGTCGGCTCGGGGTCGCTCAGCACCTTCCTGCTGCGTGCCATCGGCGACCAGGGCATGCTGCACTCCTACGAGCGCCGGGCCGACTTCGCCGAGATCGCCCAGCAGAACGTCGAGCGCTACTTCGGCGCCCCGCACCCCGCCTGGCGGCTCACCGTCGGCGACCTCCAGGACAACCTCTCCGACGCCGACGTCGACCGCGTCATCCTGGACATGCTGGCCCCCTGGGAGTGCCTGGGCCCCGTCTCCAAGGCGCTCGTCCCCGGCGGCATCCTGTGCGCGTACGTCGCCACCACCACGCAGCTGGCCCGCACCGTCGAGGCCATCCGCGAGCACGGCACCTTCAACGAGCCCGCGGCCTGGGAGACCATGGTCCGCACCTGGCACGTCGAAGGCCTTGCGGTGCGCCCCGACCACCGCATGATCGGCCACACCGGCTTCCTGCTCACCGCCCGCCGCCTCGCGGACGGCGTGGAGCCCCCGCTGCGCCGCCGCAGGCCCGCCAAGGGCGCCTACGGCGAGGACTACGCGGGCTGGGGCAACGGCGGCGGGGCGGCCGCGGGCGCGGACAGCGCCACAAACGGCTCCGCCGACCGCGGTTGACCCAAGCCCGTACGAGCACACCCCGCACCAACACCTGGGCGCGGCCACCGACTTCCGCCGGGATTTGCGCGCGGAGGCGGTGGCCGCGCGCTGTGAGATGTGGCACGATGCGGGGCACCCCCTGACGCCACCGCTCTCACAGGAGTCACGCCGCGTGCTGCCTCTGGGCCCGGACCTCCCGCACACCCACCCCCGGCCGGTGCATTGGCTCGCGACAGCGGCCGCCCTCGCCGTCGTCGTCGCCGGGGCCGCGGTGCTCCAGCCCTCCGACGCCAAGGCCACGACGGACACCTCCACGGCCTCCGTGCCGGGGTCGGGCGCCCCGGTGGTCAAGGCCCCGGACCCCACCGCCGCGGACTACCCCGTGGACTGCGGCCCGGCAAAACTGGACGTCACGGACCGCGCCTCGGGCGATCTGGACGGTGACGGGCGGCCGGAGACGGTGGCCGTGGTGCGCTGCCACTCCGAGACCGGCACCCCGCCCAGCGGCATGTATGTGCTGGCCCAGCCGGACAGCAAGAACAGCGAGGGCGGCGACGGCAGCGGGACGGCCGGCAAGGGCGGCAAGGGGAGCGGCAGTGGCCCGGCGAGGCCGCGGATCGTCGCCACCTTCCTGGATCCCAAGGAAGGGATGAGCATCAAGGATTTCGCGCTGCGCGGAACCAAGGTTTCGGCCACTCTGCTCGGCTACTCATCGGAGCAGGTGGCGCGCTGCTGTCCGGACCTTCAGCGCAAAGTCAATTGGCGGTGGAAGGACGGCAAGTTCGTCCTCAAGGCCCTGCCGGTTCCGGGCAGTGTCTGATCGATCACTGTCTGATCGATCACTCGGCGTCGGGCCCGTACACCTCGACCCGGTCGGACACTCGCCGTACATGGATGCACTCACCGGGACACTCCTTGACGGAGTCCACGATCTCGGTGAGCAGGGGCAGCGGGACGCGTGTCGTCGCGCCCTGGTCCTGCAGCAATTCGTCGTCGGCGCTCTTGACGTAAGCTAGACCGTCGATGTCGAGTTCGAAGATCTCGGGTGCGTACTGGGCACAGATCCCGTCGCCCGTGCACAGATCCTGGTCGATCCAGACCTCAAGGTCACCGAGCTCCTCGTTCCGCACAGTCACGATCTGCCGTCCCCTGATACATGATTCAACATTGACTAAATAGCGCCAGCCTTGGCGGGTGTTGACCACCTCGACGATACAACCGGTCGCTTTCCGATGTTGTTGGGTGGGTATTCACCTGGCGTGAGGGAGTGCGCAAGGGTGAAGATCGGACACACGCCGACCGGGTTTGTGATCTAGGGGTTTCAACCCGCACCGGCCCAGGTAGGGTCAGGAAGCGTCCAGCTCCCCTTGGAGGAGGTGAGGACCGTGGCAGCCCACGACGACGACATCAACCGCGGCATCCGGCCCGGGCGGGGGTCTGATGACCCAGCCGGCCAGGTTGCCTATCTCGAGCAGGAAATCGCCGTCCTGCGACGTAAGCTCGCCGACTCTCCGCGGCACACGAGGATTCTCGAAGAGCGGATCGTCGAGCTGCAGACAAACCTGGCGGGCGTGTCCGCGCAGAACGAGCGGCTCGCCAACACGCTCCGTGAGGCCCGCGACCAGATCGTGGCCCTCAAGGAGGAGGTCGACCGGCTCGCCCAGCCGCCGGCCGGCTTCGGAGTGTTTCTGCAGGCGAACGAGGACGGCACGGCCGATATCTTCACCGGAGGCCGGAAACTCCGGGTGAACGTCAGCCCGAGCGTCGATCTCGAGGACCTCAGGCGCGGCCAGGAGGTCATGCTCAACGAGGCGCTCAATGTGGTCGAGGCCATGGCGTACGAGCGCGCCGGGGACATCGTCACCCTCAAGGAAATCCTTGAGGACGGCGAGCGCGCCCTGGTGATCGGGCACACCGACGAGGAGCGCGTGGTTCGGCTCGCCGAGCCGCTGCTGGACATCACCATCCGCCCCGGCGACGCCCTGCTGCTCGAGCCCCGCTCCGGCTACGTGTACGAGGTCGTACCCAAGAGCGAGGTCGAAGAGCTCGTCCTCGAAGAGGTCCCGGACATCGACTACACCAAGATCGGCGGCCTGGGCAACCAGATCGAGCTGATCAGGGACGCGGTCGAGCTCCCGTACCTCTACCCCGACCTGTTCAAGGAGCATGAACTGCGGCCGCCCAAGGGTGTGCTGCTGTACGGCCCGCCCGGCTGCGGTAAGACGCTGATCGCCAAGGCCGTGGCCAACTCCCTTGCCAAGAAGGTCGCCGAGGTGACCGGGAAGCCCGCGGGGAAGAGCTTCTTCCTCAACATCAAGGGCCCCGAGCTGCTGAACAAGTACGTCGGCGAGACGGAGCGGCACATCCGGCTGGTCTTCCAGCGGGCGCGGGAGAAGGCCAGCGACGGCACGCCCGTCATCGTCTTCTTCGACGAGATGGACTCCCTCTTCCGGACCCGCGGCTCCGGTGTCAGCTCGGACGTGGAGAACACCATCGTCCCCCAGCTGCTCTCCGAGATCGACGGCGTCGAGGGCCTGGAAAATGTGATCGTCATCGGCGCCTCCAACCGCGAGGACATGATCGACCCGGCGATCCTGCGCCCCGGCCGCCTCGATGTGAAGATCAAGATCGAGCGTCCGGACGCCGAGGCCGCGAAGGACATCTTCTCGAAGTACCTGACGCAGACCCTGCCGATCCACACGGACGACCTCGCCGAGCACGGCGGGTCCCCCAAGGCCGCCGTCGGCGGCATGATCCAGTCGGTCGTCGAGCAGATGTACACCGAGTCCGAGGAGAACCGCTTCCTCGAGGTCACCTACGCCAACGGCGACAAGGAAGTCCTCTACTTCAAGGACTTCAACTCCGGCGCCATGATCCAGAACATCGTGGACCGGGCCAAGAAGATGGCCATCAAGGACTTCCTGGACCACAACCAGAAGGGCCTGAGGGTCTCCCATCTGCTCGCCGCCTGCGTGGACGAGTTCAAGGAGAACGAGGACCTGCCGAACACCACGAACCCCGACGACTGGGCCCGCATCTCCGGCAAGAAGGGCGAGCGGATCGTCTACATCCGCACCCTGGTCACCGGAAAGCAGGGCGCGGACACGGGACGCTCCATCGACACGGTGGCGAACACCGGTCAGTACCTGTAACACCGCGGTCCGGCTGCGGATGTCCTGGACGGGGCATCCGTAGCCGGATGCGCTTTTCGGACCGTGATTTCGGATGTGTATATCGGACCCGTCAGCACAGCGCGCGGGCACCTACGAGCCGGACCGGAGCAATGACTGAAATGATCGCCTCAGGGCCGAGCAGCGGCTCTAGGCTCTCCGGTACCGCGGCAGCGCGGTGCGGGGGATCGGGGGCCGCGCACGGACCGGAAGCACAGCGGTACTTGAGCGCCGAACCCGCCCGGGGACGGCGCCGGGCAAGGAGGGCCGCATGACCGTACGGCGAGTAATGGGGATCGAGACGGAGTACGGGATCTCCGTCCCGGGCCACCCGAACGCCAATGCCATGCTCACCTCATCCCAGGTGGTCAACGCGTACGCGGCGGCGATGCACCGGGCGCGCCGCGCCCGCTGGGACTTCGAGGAGGAGAACCCGCTGCGGGACGCCCGCGGCTTCGACCTCGCACGCGAGTCCGCGGACGCCAGCCAGCTCACGGACGAGGACATCGGCCTGGCCAATGTGATCCTCACCAATGGGGCGCGGCTCTACGTCGACCACGCACACCCCGAGTACTCCGCCCCCGAGGTGACCAACCCCAGGGACGCGGTGCTCTGGGACAAGGCGGGCGAGCGCATCATGGCCGAGGCCGCCCTGCGCGCCGGCCAGCTGCCCGGAGCCCAGCCGATCCACCTCTACAAGAACAACACCGACAACAAGGGCGCCTCCTACGGCACGCATGAGAACTACCTGATGAAGCGGGAGACCGCCTTCTCGGACATCGTGCGCCACCTCACCCCCTTCTTCGTCTCCCGGCAGGTCGTCACCGGCGCCGGCCGGGTGGGCCTGGGCCAGGACGGCCATGAACACGGGTTCCAGATCAGTCAGCGGGCCGACTACTTCGAGGTCGAGGTGGGCCTGGAGACCACCCTCAAGCGCCCCATCATCAACACCCGCGACGAGCCGCACGCCGACGCCGAGAAGTACCGGCGACTGCATGTGATCATCGGCGACGCCAACCTCTCCGAGATCTCGACCTACCTCAAGCTCGGCACCACCTCCCTGGTGCTGTCGATGATCGAGGACGGCTTCATCGCCGTGGACCTCGCCGTGGACCAGCCCGTACGCACCCTGCACCAGGTCTCCCACGACCCGACGCTGCGCCGCCTGGTCACGCTGCGCAGCGGCCGCACACTCACCGCGGTGCAGCTCCAGATGGAGTACTTCGAGCTGGCCCGCAAGTACGTCGAGGACCGCTTCGGCGCCGACGCCGATGAACAGACCCGGGATGTACTCACCCGCTGGGAGGACGTCCTGAACCGGCTGGAGCGGGACCCGATGAGTCTGTCCGGCGAGCTGGACTGGGTCGCCAAGCGCGAGCTCATGGAGGGCTACCGGCGCCGTGACGGCCTCGAGTGGGACGCCGCCCGGCTCCATCTGGTGGATCTCCAGTACGCCGATGTGCGCCCTGAGAAGGGCCTGTACAACCGTCTGGCGGCCCGCGGCAAGATGAAGCGGCTGCTGGACGAGGACGAAGTGTCCCGGGCCCGGAGCAAGCCGCCGGAGGACACCAGGGCCTACTTCCGCGGCCGCTGCCTGGAGCAGTACGCCGACGACGTGGCCGCCGCCTCCTGGGACTCGGTGATCTTCGATCTGCCGGGCCGGGACTCCCTCCAGCGGGTCCCGACGCTGGAACCACTGCGCGGCACCAGAAACCACGTCAAGGCGCTCCTGGACCGCTGCCGCACCGCCGAGGAGCTGGTCCGGGTGCTCTCGGGGGGCTGAAATGGGCCGCGGCCGGGAATCATCGAGGTGGCCTCGGTGCGTTGTAACAACTGCGAGGCCGATGTCGGACCCGGCTTGTAGGGTCTGATCTTGACCGATCGAATCAAGCTGGGGCGAACCGAGCGGGGTGAGGGATATGGCGACAAAGGACACCGGCGGCGGACAGCAGAAGGCGTCGCGCACGACCGAGGAGGTCGAGGAGCAGGCGCAGGACGCGCAGGCGGCGGAGGATCTCAAGGAGCGGCACGAGAAGCTGTCGGATGACGTGGACGACGTTCTGGACGAGATCGACGACGTGCTCGAGGCCAATGCCGAGGATTTCGTGAGGTCATTCGTTCAGAAGGGCGGGCAGTAGGCCGCTTTTGCCTTCGATTCGAAGGTCGAACGGGGTGGGTGAGTGGTAGCTGGTCAGGGCGTGAAACGCTGCGCGCGGTGCGGCGAGGTCAAGCCGCGCGCGGCGTTCGCGCTGAAGCGGAGCAACCTTGACGGCCTGCAGCACCGCTGTCGTGACTGTGCCGCTGAGTCCGATAGACGGCGTCAGGAGGCCATGGGAAGAACGTTCCCGACGCCTGGGGCGGTCCAAGAGGATCACAAGCACTGCCATGGGTGCGGAAAGGTGAAGCCGCGCTCCGAATGGCATCGCAAGCAGTCCTCCGCTGACGGCTTGGCATCAAGGTGCCGGTCCTGTCGTGCGGTCGACAACCGTGTAGGACGCCTAATGCGCCAGTACGGCATCACCGAAGCCGAGCGTGACGAGATGGTCGCCTCTCAGATGGGGCTCTGTGTGATTTGCCTGAAGGCTCCGGCCGCACATGTGGATCACTGCCATGAGAAGGGTAGGGTCCGTGGCGTACTGTGCTTCAGCTGCAACGCGGCACTGGGGCAGTTCAAGGATCGGCCCGACGTGATAAGGCGGGCTGCGACATACCTGGAAGGAAACGCGTGGAAGCCAACACTCGTAGCACCGGGCGTCTACCAGCTGCCTTCCTGACGCCTGGCTCCTCATCCTTCATGGACTTCCTCGGCGACCACTCGCCCGACCTGCTCCCGGGGAACCGCCCGCTCCCCCCGGTGCAGGGCGCTATCGAGGCCCCCCACGGCACGACGATCGTCGGGGCGACCTTCCCCGGCGGCGTGGTGCTCGCCGGTGACCGCCGCGCGACGATGGGCAACCTCATCTCCCAGCGCGACGTCGAGAAGGTTTTCCCCGCCGACGAGTACTCGGCCGTCGGTATCGCGGGCACGCTCGGCTTCGCCGTGGAGATGGTCAAGCTCTTCCAGCTGGAGCTGGAGCACTTCGAGAAGGTCGAAGGCACCACCCTCTCCCTGGAGGGCAAGGCCAACCGGCTGTCGACCATGATCCGCGGCAATCTGAGCATGGCCATGCAGGGTCTGGCCGTCGTCCCGATCTTCGCGGGCTGGGACGTCGACCGTGAGAAGGGCCGCATCTTCTCCTACGACGTGACCGGCGGACGCTCCGAGGAGCACGGCTTCGCCGCCACCGGCTCCGGCTCGCTCTTCGCCCGCGGCGCGCTCAAGAAGCTGTACCGCGAGGATCTGACCGAATCCGACACCGCCACCGCCGTCGTCCAGGCGCTGTACGACGCCGCCGACGAGGACTCCGCGACCGGCGGCCCCGACCTTGGGCGGCGCATCTACCCCATCGTCACGGTGATCACCGAGGACGGCTTCAAGAGGCTCACCGAGGCGGAGGTCTCCGAGATCGCCCGCGCCATCCACGAGCGGCGGCTCGAGGAGCCGGACGGCCCGCGGGCCTCGCTGCTCTGAGGGGACGGTTGACCCGGAATGCTTTCGCCACTGACAGGAAGGGACGGATAGCCGGTGACGACGCCGTTCTATGTATCGCCTCAGCAGGCCATGGCCGACCGCGCCGAGTACGCCCGCAAGGGCATCGCGCGCGGCCGCAGCGTGGTCGTGCTGCAGTATGCCGACGGCATCCTTTTCGTCGCGGAGAACCCGTCCCGCGCGCTGCACAAGGTCAGCGAGATCTACGACCGGATCGCCTTCGCGGCGGTCGGCAAGTACAACGAGTTCGAGAATCTGCGCATCGGCGGTGTCCGCTACGCCGATCTGCGCGGCTACACGTACGACCGCGACGATGTGACCGCCCGCGGCCTCGCCAATGTCTACGCCCAGACGCTCGGCACCATCTTCTCCAGTGCCGCGGAGAAGCCCTATGAGGTCGAGCTGATCGTCGCCGAGGTCGGGGACGGCCCCGAGGACGACCAGATCTACCGGCTGCCGCACGACGGCTCCATCGTCGACGAGCACGGCTCGGTCGCGGTGGGTGGCAACGCCGACCAGATCAGCAGCTATCTCGACCAGCGCCACGTGGACGGCATGACCCTTGCCGAGGCGCTGAAACTGGCCGTCGAGTCCCTCGCCCGGGACAGCAACGGCGGCGAGCGCAGCCTCACCGCCGAGCAGCTCGAGGTCGCGCTGCTGGACCGGACGCGACCGCAGCAGCGGAAGTTCAAGCGGATGCTGGGCAGCCAGCTGACCCGCCTCCTGGAGAGCGCCACGGCCGAGGCCGAATCCGAGGCCGAGGGGGATTCCGAGGCCGAGACGCCAGCCGAGGAGTCCTCCGAGACGGAGGAGTAACCCTCCCCGACACCTCACCCGCCATGGCGCGCCCCGGCTCCGGCCGAGGCGCGCCGAGGCGTTTGCGGCCCCAGCAGCCGGCCTCGGGCATACCGGCCGACGGTGGCTGGGGGAGTGGCCAGGTCGGCGTGCGGGCAATTCCTGGCTGGTGGCGGGGCTAGCGTGGTGGCGGGGCGCTGGAGCCGCGGGGGACGAGTTCCACCGGGAGTGATGTGTCGCGGGCCGGCTCGCCGGCCAGGACCGCCATCAGGGCCCGCATACCGGCCGCGCCGACCGCCTCCGCCGGCAGCCGTACCGTCGTCAGCTCCGGGTCGACCGCCGTCGCCAGCGCGAGGTCGTCGAAGCCGGTGACCGAGACGTCGTCCGGCACCCGCAACCCCAGTCGCCGGGCGGCCTTGCAGGCGCCGGCCGCCAGGATGTCGTCGTCGCATACGAGCGCCGTGGGGCGGGGGCCGGGGCGGGTGAGTGCCCGTTCGGCCGCGCGGCGGCCCTCGTCGACCGTCAGGGGGGCCGCCTCGGTGTGCAGGGAGGCGCCCGGGACCGCGCCCACAGCCGCCGCCAGGGCCCGTGCGCGGATCCGGAAGGTCCAGGTGTCCACGGCCGCCGCGACATGGGCGATACGGCGGTGTCCCAGGCCCAGGAGGTGCCCGGCGGCCTGTCGCATGCCGTCGGCGATGTCGAGGTTGACCGTGGCCGCCGCGGCGGTCTCATCGGGGGAGCTGTCGAGCATCACCAGCGGGAGCCCTCCGCCGCGCACCGCGGCCAGCGCGTCCGCCGCCATCGAGGAGGCGATCACGCCGTCGAGCGAGGCGCGCGCCGAGTCGAAGGGGTCGCGCGCCGGGCCTACGCCCTCCGGGGACGGGTAGAGCACCACCCCGAAGCCGCCCTCGGCGGCCACGCGCGCGGCGCCGGTGTACACGCGGGCGAAGAACTCCGTGGTGAGCGCCGGGACGACGAGCAGCGCGGTCCTGGTCCGGCCGAGGCGGAGGCTGCGCGCCGCGAGGTTCGGGCGGTAGCCGAGTTCACGCGCGGCGGCGCGCACCGCCGCCGCGGTGCGTTCCGACACGCGTCCGGCCCACTTGTCGCCCAGGACCAGTGAAACGGTCGCCTGCGACACGCCCGCGACCCGCGCCACGTCCCGACTGGTCGCCCGAGCCCCGACCGCACGCCGCCCCCCGCGCCCCCCGCCCGGTCCCTGGCCGGCACCGGTCTCGCGCGCCGCCCGCCCACCCACGTGGCCCAAGCCGCCTGCGCCCGGTTCCCGGCTGGCGCCCGTCTCACGTGCCGTACGCCCACCCACGTGGCTCGAGCTGCCTGCGCCCGGTTCCCGGCTGGCGCCCGTCTCGCGCGCCGTCCGGCCGCCGACGTGGCCCGGGCCGCCCGAGCCGCCCGCGCCGTCCATGCCGCCCGGGCCGTCCGTGTGCCCTGGTCCCGGCACCCGGCCGGCGCCCGTCTTACGAGCTGCTCGCCCACCCACGTCGCCCCCTCCGTGCCCCGCGGTTGGTTCCCGGTCTACACCCGACTCGCGCGTCGTCCGCCCGCCTGCGTGGCCCGAGACGCCCCCGCGCCCCGCGCCATCCACGTCGCCCGCGTGGTCCCGGCCCGGCGCCCCGCCGCTTGCGTCGGCGTCGGCCTCGGTCTCCGCCGGGCCGTGGCTCCCCAGGGCGGCCGGACCCGCAAGCGCGCCCGGGCCCCCACCCCGCGCGCCGGGAGCGCGCGCCCCGTCGCCATTCGCGCTCGCCGCCATCGCCTTCCCCTCGCCATGGTCATCACGGTCGGTCGCCCACCGTGAGGTGGACCGCGGTCGGCAGCCATGGTACGTATAACGGCGGACGTTATACGTAAAACCTCGGGCGGACTCGCCCGGGGGAGCACGCGAACCGGAAACCCCGAACAGAAAGGGCAGGCGATGGCCGCCGGCTACAGGGACCTGCTGCGCAGCAAACACGCGGCCCGCCTCCTCATCGGCACGCTCGTCGGCCGGCTGCCGAACGCCACCGCCGCCCTCGCCGTCGTGCTCTTCACGCGTGCCGAGGGCGGCAGCTACGCCCTGGCCGGTGTGCTGTCCGCGGTCTACGGCGTGGGCAACGCGGTCGGCCAGCCGCTGCTCGGCCGGGCCGTGGACCATTACGGGCAGCCGCGGGTGATGCTGCCCGCGGCGGTGGCGTCCGCGGTCGCCATGGCCGTGTTCGCCGTGGTCGGGCTCGATCCGCTGCCCGTCGCGTACGCCGCGATGCTGGCTGCCGGTCTGTTCACCCCGCCCCTGGAGGGCGGGCTGCGGGCGCTGTGGCCGGGGGTGCTCGGGCGGGAGGAGTGGGTGCATGCGGCGTATGCGCTGGACGCTGTCGCGCAGGAGGTGATCTTCTCCGTCGGGCCGCTGTTGGTGACCGCCCTGGTGGCGCTGTGGTCGGAGGCGGTGGCGCTGCTGGTGATCAATGTGATCGGGGTCGCGGGCGCGCTGTCGGTCGTGGTCTCGCCGCCCTCCCGCCAGTGGCGTTCGGCGCCGCGCGAGGCGCACTGGCTGGGCGCGCTGCGCTCGCGGGGGCTGCTGGTGCTGCTCGGCACGTTCTTCTTCGTCGGCATCGCTCTCGGCTCGATCGGCGTGGCGGCCGTCGGTTACGCGGACGAGCACGGCGGCGGCATGGTGTCCAGCTATCTGCTCTCCGCGCTGGGCGTCGGCGCGCTGGTGGGCGGTCTCGCGTACGGGGCGCGGCCCTGGGCCGGCCCGCCGGAGCGGCGGCTGCGGGTCCTGGTGGCCGCGCTGGCGCTCGGCTATCTGCCGCTGGTCCTGGTGCCCGGGGTGGCCGCGATGACGGCCCTCGCCGGGCTCTCCGGTCTCTTCCTGGCTCCCGCGCTCGCCTGCGTCTTCGTGGTCGTCGACCGGCACGCCCCGCGCGGCACGGTGACCGAGGCGTTCTCCTGGCTGGTGACCACCTTCGTGGTCGGGAACGCCGCGGGAACGGCCGCCGCGGGGCCGGTGATGGAGCATGGCGGGGTGGCGGCGGGCTTCGCCGTTCCGGGGGCCGCCGGGGCGGTGGCGCTGGCCGTGTTGCTGGCCACCGCGCGCTTCCTCACCGGCACGCCGGGCGGTACACCTACCGGTACGCCAACCGGCACACCAGGAGGGACGTCGAGTGAACCTCAGGCGGAAAATGATCGCAACCGTGCCGTCGAACCCGGTTTCAGAGCAGGCCATCAGGCGTAATGTTCAGGCATGGACCGCCGCATTTTCGGGCTGGAGAACGAGTACGGCGTCACGTGCACATTCAGGGGACAGCGCCGGTTGTCTCCTGACGAAGTGGCGCGCTACCTCTTCCGCCGTGTCGTCTCCTGGGGCCGCAGCAGCAATGTCTTCCTGCGCAACGGCGCCCGCCTCTATCTCGACGTGGGCTCGCACCCGGAATACGCAACTCCCGAGTGTGACAACGTGACCGAGTTGGTCACCCACGACAAGGCAGGCGAGCGCATTCTCGAAGGTCTGCTCGTGGACGCCGAGCGCCGCCTGCACGAGGAGGGAATCGCGGGCGACGTCTATCTCTTCAAGAACAACACCGACTCGGCGGGGAACTCATACGGCTGTCACGAGAACTATCTGGTGGCCCGCCATGGCGAGTTCTCCCGCCTCGCCGACATTCTCATCCCCTTCCTGGTGACCCGGCAGCTGCTGTGCGGCGCCGGCAAGGTGCTGCAGACGCCGCGCGGCGCGGTCTACTGCGTCAGTCAGCGCGCCGAGCACATCTGGGAGGGCGTCAGCTCCGCGACCACCCGCTCCCGGCCGATCATCAACACCCGCGACGAGCCGCACGCCGACGCCGAGCGCTATCGCAGGCTGCACGTCATCGTGGGCGACTCCAACATGTCCGAGACGACCATGCTGCTCAAGGTCGGCGCCACCGATCTGGTGCTGCGCATGATCGAGGCGGGCACGGTGATGCGCGATCTGACCCTGGAGAACCCCATTCGGGCCATCCGTGAGGTCAGCCATGACATCACCGGACAGCGCAAGGTACGGCTGGCCAGCGGGCGCGAGGCGTCCGCCCTCGAGGTCCAGCAGGAGTACTACGAAAAGGCGGTCGACTTCTGCGAGCGCCGCGGTATCCGCACCGGCACCGTCGAGCGCGTCCTCGAACTGTGGGGCCGCACTCTGGACGCGATCCGCACCGAAGAGCTGGACCGGATCGACACCGAGATCGACTGGGTGATGAAATACCGGCTGATCGAGCGGTACCGGGCGAAGAACAACATCACCATGTCCCATCCGCGGGTCGCCCAGATAGACCTCGCGTATCACGACATCCACCGCCGCCGAGGGCTGTACTACCTCCTGGAGAAGCGGGGTCAGGCGGCCCGGGTGTGCAACGACTTGAAGATTTTCGAGGGCAAGTCGGTGCCGCCGCAGACCACCCGTGCCCGGCTGCGCGGTGATTTCATCCGCCGCGCCCAGGAGCAGCGCCGCGACTTCACCGTCGACTGGGTGCACCTCAAACTCAATGATCAGGCGCAGCGTACGGTGCTGTGCAAGGACCCGTTCCGCTCGGTGGACGACCGTGTGGAGAAGCTGATCGCCGGAATGTGACGACGGCGCCCGGACGGCCCATGTCCGGCGCGGGGCCCCGTACGTTTCGCGTACGGGGCCTCCGGCACGTCGTAGAGTGGCGCGCATTGCCCCCGCAGGATCTACCCAACGAGGACTTTCGTGCGCCGACGTTCCGTACTTCTTGCCGTGCCCGCCGGCTTGCTCACCGCCGCGGGCTGCGGCACTGAGAAATCAGGATCCGAAAAGTCGTCCAAGGCCTCGCCGTCGCCGGAGACCAGCAGCCCGAAGGCCGCGGAGCCCACCGGCAAGATCGTGAGCGGGCCGGTGCCGGCCATCACCGGCGGTACGAAGTTCGGTGAGAAGCCGAAGGTCGCCAAGGGCACGGGTACGCCGTCCTCGGACCTGGCCGTCAAGACGGTCATCAAGGGCGACGGGGCCGAGGTGGCCTCGGGCGACTATCTCCAGGTGCACTATCTCGGCCAGATCTGGAACACGGCCAAGGTCTTCGACAACTCCTACGACCGGGGGCAGCCCGCCGTCTTCCCGATCGGCGTCGGCCAGGTCATCCCGGGCTGGGACAAGGGGCTGGTGGGCAAGCAGGTCGGCAGCCGGGTGGAGCTGGCCATCCCGCCGGCCCTCGGTTACGGCGAGAAGGGCCAGCCGCAGGCCGGGATCAAGGGGACGGACACGCTGGTGTTCGTCGTCGACATCAAGGACGCCTTCAACGGCAAGAGCTCGGCCAAGGGCGACGAGGTGGCGCAGAGCAACCCCGATCTGCCCAAGGTCGGCACCGGGACCGACGGCAAGGCGCCGTCCATCGACGTCCCCAAGAAGGCCGCGCCCAAGAAGCTCGTCTCCGCCTATGTCATCGAGGGCGACGGGCCGAAGGTCAAGGCCACCGATTCCCTGCTCGTCCAGTACAAGGGCGTGCTGTGGGACGGCGGCAAGCAGTTCGATGCGACCTATAAGAAGGGCCAGCTGGCGCAGTTCTCGCTGCAGCAGGTCGTCAAGGGCTGGGCGCAGGGGCTGACCGGCAAGAAGGTCGGCAGCCGGGTGCTGATCGTCATTCCGCCGGACCTCGGCTACGGAAAGCAGGCCCAGCAGGGCATCCCCGCCAACTCCACTCTGGTCTTCTCCGTCGACATCCTGGCCGTTCTGTAAGACGGCGGTTCTGCAAGACTGGGCAGGTTGCCCACCACGTAAGAGGAGCAAGTTCGTGAGCATCGACAAGCCCGAGGTCGACTTCCCGGGCGGCGAGCCGCCGAAGGACCTGGAGATCAAGGACATCTGGGAGGGCGACGGCCCCGTCGCCAAGGCCGGAGCCACCGTCTCCGTCCACTACGTCGGCGTCGCCTTCAGCACCGGCGAGGAGTTCGACGCGAGCTGGAACCGCGGCACCCCGCTGCAGTTCCAGCTCGGTGCCGGCCAGGTCATCTCCGGCTGGGACCAGGGGGTGCAGGGCATGAAGGTCGGCGGCCGCCGCCAGCTGATCATCCCGCCGCACCTGGCCTACGGCGACCGGGGCGCCGGTGGCGGCCGGATCAAGGCGGGCGAGACGCTGATCTTCGTATGCGACCTGGTCGCCGCCTGAGGCAGGTGCGCCCAGGGCTCGCGGGTGAGCGTTGACCCCGTGGCCCGAGCGCCCTCGTGGGGCCCCTGCCGCCCGGCAGGGGCCCTCGGCTTTTGTCCCGCGTCCCGGTAGCGGTACGGTCACGGTCGGAAGGTCACAAAGAAGGGGCGTCGATGGCGATTGCCAAGGCCGAGCGGCTGATGAATCTGGCGCTGTGCCTGTTGGGAACCCGGCGCCCGTTGACGAAGCGCGAGTTGCGCGAATCCATAGAGGCATACATCGAGGCGGCCGCGGCTGCTTCGGCCGCCAACTCGGCCTCCGGCTCGGGCGGCGACGACGCGTTCAATCGCATGTTCGAGCGGGACAAGGACGATCTGCGTGAACTCGGCCTGATCATCGAGACCGTGGAGAGCGTCGACGGCGAAATCGGCTATCTCGCCCGCCGCGACAGCAACCGCCTCCCCCCGATCACCCTGGACGCCGAGGAGGCCGCGGCCCTCGGCCTGGCCGCGAAGGTCTGGCAGCAGGCCCGGCTCGCGGGCGCCGCCAGCGGCGCGCTGCAGAAGCTGCGCGCCGCCGGGATGCCGCTGGCCGAGGACCCGTACGACACCCAGCCGGCCGGCGCCCTGGAACCGCGGATCCCGGTCCATGAGGCCGCCTTCGAGCCGCTGATGCTCGCCTGCCGCGACCGCCGCCCCGTCATGTTCGACTACCGCAAGTCGAACGCCGCCCGCCCCGAGCAGCGCCATGTCGAGCCGTGGGCGCTGGAGTGCTGGCGCGGCCACTGGTATCTGGCCGGATGGGACCGTGAGCGTACGGCGGAGCGGGTCTTCCGGCTCTCCCGGATCACCGGCAAGGTGCGTCTGCGGGCCGGCGCCTACGCCGCCGAGGTGCCCGACCACGTCACCGTGCGTGAGACCGTGGAGCGGTGGTCGGGGGAGACCGCCACCCGTACCGCCCGGATCAAACTGCGCTCCGGCCACGGCTACCCGCTGCGGGCCAGGGCGCTGCACGCCAACCCGCTGGGCGACGGCTGGGACGAGCTGGAGGTCCCGTACGGACACGGGCTCGACGCCTGGCTGGTGGAGTTCGGCCCGGACGTGGTCGTCCTGGCGCCCGACGAACTGCGGGCCGATGTCATCGACCGGCTGCGCGCTGTGGCCAAGGGCTGAGGGGGGATTCCACATGGCCGGAAACGCCATTGACCAGACCCGCCGGATGCTGTCCCTGGTGACGTATCTGCGCGAGCGCCCCGGCGCCCATATCGCCGATGTCGCCCGCGCCTTCGGCATCACCGAGGACGAGCTGATCTCGGACCTGGACGTACTGCCGCTGTGCGGCACCAGCTTCCGCGGCGGTGACCTGCTGGACATCGACACCGACGGCGAGCGCATCTGGTGGCACAACCCCGACGATGTCGCCGAGCCGCTGCGGCTCGCCGCCGACGAGGCCACCGCGCTGCTGGTCGCCGCCCGCGCCGTGGCCACCCTCCCCGGGCTGCGCGAGGGCGACCGGGACGCCTTGCTGCGGGCCACCGCCAAGCTGGAGGCGGCCGCCGGTGAGGCGGCCGGGGCCAGCTCGCGGCTGTCGGTCACCTTCGAGTCCGAGGGCGGGGTCTTCGCCGAGGTCGACCGGGCCATCGCCGAGCGCCGCCGGCTGTGGCTGCGCTACTACTCGCCCGCGCGGGACGAGCTCACCGAGCGCGAGGTCGACCCGATCCGGCTGTTCGTTGTCGGCCGTACGTATATGGAGGCGTGGTGCCGGCTCTCCGAGGCGCGGCGCACCTTCCGTCTTGACCGGGTCGCGGAGATCAAGCTGCTCGACGCGCCCGCCGACCCGCCGCCGATCGAGCTTCGCGATCTGTCGGACCTGTCCGCCGGGCTGGTGCAGACCGGCGCCGAGGACCCCGAGGTGGTCGTCGAGGTCGGCCCCGGCGGGCGCTGGGTCGCCGAGTACTACCCGCACGACAGCGCGGAGGAGCTGCCCGACGGCGGCCTCAGGATCACGCTGCGCACCCCCGACCCCGGCTCGCTGCGCCGCCTGGCGCTGCGGCTGGGCAGGGACGGCAGGATCGTCTCCCCGCGGGGGCTGGCGGACAGCGCGCGGGACGCGGCGCAGCGGGCGCTCGCGGCCTATGGTGAGTGAAGGGACACGCACAGTGACCGCTGGGGGGAATCCCACCTCGGTGATCTTCAAGGCAGCCTGCCCGGACTGCCGTGGCCGGTTCGAGCTGGCGGCCACCGCCTTGCGGCTGGCGATCGGGGGGAGTGACCGCACCACGTTCTACTCCTTCACCTGCCCCGACTGCGGATCGGCGGTGCGCAAACCGGCGGGGGAGCGGATCGTGGAGCTGCTCACCGGCGGCGGGGTGAGCACGTTGCGGCTGCACTCCAAGGTCTAGGCTCTGGCGCATGCTCTGGCCGATGCTCGCCCTCGCTCTCGCCGTCACCGGAATCGCGGTGCTCGCCGTGCCCGCCGTACGGGTCTTCGTCGAAGTGCGGCGGCTGGCCCGGCAGGTGGGGGAGAGCTCGCGGCGGATCACCCGGGCTGCCGAGGACCTGGAACGGGCCACGGCCCCGCTGGGCGGCCAGGTGGACGCGCTGCGCCGCGGGCGGGACGACGCAATGTCATCGGACGACGTACTTTCGTCAGAAGCGGCGGCTGACCGAGGTCAGGGACTGACGCACGGGTCAGCGGGGTAGGCTGCTTGGCGCAGTTGTGACGGCGGCGCCGTGGAAGCAACGGGGAGTATGCATGGGCATTGCCCAGGGTTTACTCCTGCGGGTTACGATCGCTGCCAGCACTAGCACGCCAGTCCGATCCCATACGGCAGGCATGAAAGTTACGCCGCCCCGGCGAGAAGGTAGTCGCACATGCTCGGCAATCTGAGGCCCACCGAGATCGTTCTGATCCTCGTTGTCATCCTGCTGCTCTTCGGCGCCAAGAAGCTCCCGGACATGGCTCGGTCCCTCGGCAAGTCGGCCCGCATCCTCAAGAGCGAGGCCAAGGCCATGAAGAAGGACGACGAGGCGGCGAAGCCCGCCGAAGCGCAGGCGTCCGCGTCGGCGCCCGCCGACCCCGCCCCGCAGGCCGCGCCGCGGACCATCCAGGCGGCCCCCGGCGATGTGACCAGCTCCCGCCCGGTCACCGAGCCGAACCGTACCGCCCAGAGCTGACGGAGCCGACGCAAGCCGAGAGTGCCGCCGCGGCTCGCTGAGCCCGCGACGGCCTTCGCACGAGACGAGGACGTGGGTTGCTCAAGTCTGCCCGCAAACAGCAGAAGGACCCTGAGGGGCGGATGCCTCTCGCGGAGCATCTGCGTGAGCTGCGCAACCGACTGCTGAAGGCGGTCGTCGCGATCATCGTGGTCACGGTCGTCGCGCTGATCTACTACAAGCAGATCGCGGAGTTCCTGACCGGCCCGGTGATGGACAGCGTCGGCTGCAAGAAGGGTGAGCCCGTCGGCGGCGGCGCCGACCCCAAGCCCTGCGCGCAGATCACCGCCAACGGTCTTCTCGCCCCCTTCACGATCATGCTGAAGGTGAGCCTGATGACCGGCGTCGTCATCTCCAGCCCGGTCTGGCTCTACCAGCTGTGGGCCTTCCTCGCGCCCGGTCTGCACAACCACGAGAAGAAGTACGCGATCGGCTTCGTGGCCGCGGGCGCGCCGCTGTTCCTGGCAGGCGCCTGGCTCGCCTACGCCGTGCTGCCCACCACGGCCGGGGCCCTGGTCGGCCTCACCCCTGAGGAATGGACCAACCTGTTCCCCGCGGACGAGTTCTTCGACATCGTCACGCGCATGGTGATCGTCTTCGGCCTCGCCTTCGAACTCCCGCTGCTGCTGGTGCTGCTGAACTTCGGCGGGGTGATCACCGGCCGCCGGATGCTCGGCTGGTGGCGGGGCATGGTCGTCGGCATCACCGTCTTCGCCGCCATCGCCACACCCACCGGCGACCCGCTGACCATGTCACTGCTCGCCGCGCCCATCGTGGTGCTGTACTTCGGCGCCACGGGCATCTGCCTGTTCAACGACCGCCGGCGCCGCCGCGGCAACCCGGACTCCGGGCTGAGCGACGACGAGGCCTCCGACCTCGATCTGACCCCCGCGCCCGTCGGTGACATCGAGCAGGTGTCCCCGACGCCCCGCCCTGACGATCCGGACGACCCGGGCCCGACGCGGCGCAACGGCTACGACGACATCACCTGAGCCGACCGGACCGGTGCCGGTGCTGGTGCCGACATCGGTACGGGCACCGGTAGGGTCCGCGGGTGACCTGCGACATCACCCTTCTCGTCAACCCGACGGCGGGCCGTGGACGCGGCGCCCGCGCCGCCCGGCCCGCCGCCGAGACCCTGCGGGGCCACGGATTCACCGTGCGGACCGCGGCGGGCGCCGACGCCGCGGAGGCCCTGCTGCGGGCCCGTGAGGCGGTGACGGACGGCACCGGCGCGCTGGTGGCCGTCGGGGGCGACGGCATGGTCTCGCTCGCCCTCCAGGCGGTCGCCGGTACGGGCACCCCGCTGGGGGTGATCGCCGTCGGCGGCGGCAACGACTTCGCCCGGGCCACCGGCCTGCCGATACAGGACCCGGGCGCCGCGGCCCGGCTCATCGCCGCGTCGCTCAAGGGCGACGGCGGCCGCGAGGTCGACCTGGGGCGGGTGGGCGGCCTGGGGCAGGTGGGCGACGTCTGGTTCGGCACCGTCCTCGCCTCCGGCTTCGACTCCCGGGTCAACGAGCGCGGCAACCGGATGCGCCGGCCGCGCGGCCGGCTCCGCTACGACCTGGCCATGCTCGCCGAACTGGCGGCCCTGAAGCCCGTCCGCTACCGGATGAGCCTCGACGGCGGGCCGCAGCGCGAGGTCGAGGCCACCTTGATCGCCGTCGGCAACGCCACCTCGTACGGCGGCGGCATGCGGATCTGCGCGGGCGCGCTCCTCGATGACGGGCTCTTCGACATCACGGTCGTCGGCCCGTGCAGCCGCACCACGCTGCTGACGGTCTTCCCCCGCGTCTACCGCGGCACCCACCTCGGCCACCGGGTGGTCACTACCCACCGGGCCGCCTCGGTGTCCCTGGCAGCCGACGGCCTGACCGCGTACGCGGACGGCGAGCGCCTGGGGCCGCTGCCGCTCACCGCCACGGCGGTCCCCGGCGCCGTACGGCTGCTGGGGACGCCCGGGCCGGGCACGGGCGCCTGAACCGGGGCCGGCTCCGGGCCGCCTCGGTACCCCTGCTGCCCCGAGCGCGGTGTCCCTGCCGCCCGTCCCGATCGGTGAGAAAGATCGCGTGCGTTGTCAGAGGCGGCCGGTAGTCTCGTACGTACGATGACCGACGAGCTAACTCCCGCCGAGCGCTACACCGCGGCCCGTCTGCGGGCGGCCGAGGAGGCCACCGCGCTGGCCCCCTTCCGCGAGATGTACGACTTCGATCTTGACCCGTTCCAGATCGAGGCGTGCAAGGCCCTGGAGGCCGGGAAGGGCGTGCTGGTCGCCGCCCCCACCGGTTCGGGCAAGACCATCGTGGGCGAGTTCGCCGTCCACCTGGCGCTCACCCAGGGCCGCAAGTGTTTCTACACCACGCCCATCAAGGCGCTGTCGAACCAGAAGTACACCGACCTCGTCAAGCGCTACGGCGCCGACCGCGTCGGCCTGCTCACCGGCGACAACAGCATCAACTCCGAGGCCCCGGTGGTCGTCATGACCACCGAGGTGCTGCGGAACATGCTGTATGCGGGCTCCCAGTCGCTGCTGGGGCTCGGCTATGTGGTGATGGACGAAGTCCATTACCTCTCCGACCGGTTCCGCGGCGCCGTCTGGGAAGAGGTCATCATCCACCTCCCCGAGTCGGTCACGCTGGTGTCGCTGTCCGCCACCGTGTCCAACGCGGAGGAGTTCGGCGACTGGCTCGACACGGTCCGCGGCGACACCGAAGTGATCGTCTCCGAGCACCGTCCCGTCCCGCTGTGGCAGCACGTGCTGGCCGGGCGCCGGATGTACGACCTCTTCGAGGAGAAGAGCGGGCAGGGGGACGGCCAGGTCGGCCGCCGGGAGGTCAACCCCGATCTGGTCCGGCTGGCCCGGATGGAGAACACCCGCCCCAGCTTCGGCCGCGACAAGCGCCGCGGGCGGAACAATATGCGCGAGGCCGACCGGGAGCGCGAGCGCCGTCAGCGCAGCCGGATCTGGACCCCCGGCAGGCCCGAAGTCATCGAGCGACTCGATGCCGAGGGGCTGCTGCCCGCGATCACCTTCATCTTCAGCCGGGCCGGCTGCGAGGCGGCCGTACAGCAGTGTCTGTACGCCGGGTTGCGGCTCAACGACGAGGCGGCGCGCGCCCGGGTGCGCTCCATCGTCGAGGAGCGCACGTCGGGCATACCGGACGAAGACCTGCATGTACTGGGCTATTTCGAATGGCTGGAGGGCCTGGAGCGGGGCATCGCCGCCCATCACGCGGGGATGCTGCCGACGTTCAAGGAGGTCGTGGAGGAGCTGTTCGTCCGCGGGCTGGTCAAGGCGGTGTTCGCCACCGAGACCCTGGCGCTCGGCATCAACATGCCCGCCCGTTCCGTGGTGTTGGAGAAGCTCGTCAAGTGGAACGGTGAGCAGCACGCCGACATCACCCCCGGCGAGTACACCCAGCTGACCGGCCGGGCCGGCCGGCGCGGTATCGACGTCGAGGGCCACGCCGTGGTGCTGTGGCAGCGCGCGATGGACCCGGCCGCCCTCGCGGGCCTGGCCGGCACCCGTACGTATCCGCTGCGCTCGTCCTTCAAGCCCTCGTACAACATGGCCGTCAATCTGGTCTCGCAGTTCGGGCGGCACCGCTCCCGCGAGCTGCTGGAGACCTCCTTCGCGCAGTTCCAGGCCGACAAGGCGGTCGTCGGCATCTCCCGGCAGGTGCAGCGCAACGAGGAGGGCCTGCACGGCTATCGCGCCTCCATGACCTGCCACCTGGGCGATTTCGACGAGTACGCGCGGCTGCGCCGCGATCTGAAGGACCGCGAGACCGAACTGGCCAAGCAGGGCGTGGCGCAGCGGCGCGTGGCCGCCGCCGACGCGCTGGAGAAGCTGCGCCCCGGCGATGTCATCCACGTCCCGACCGGCAAGTACGCCGGGCTGGCGCTGGTGCTCGACCCCGGGCTGCCGGCCGGGCGTACGGGCGGCCGCCGCGGCCTGGAGTACCACGACGGGCCGCGTCCGCTCGTGCTCACCGTCGAGCGGCAGGTCAAGCGGCTGGCCGCGATCGACTTCCCGGTGCCGGTCGAGCCGTTGGAGCGGATGCGGATTCCCCGGTCCTTCAACCCGCGCAGCCCGCAGTCGCGTAGGGACCTGGCGTCCGCGCTGCGTACCAAGGCGGGCCACCACGAGATGCGCCGCCACCGCAAGGAGCGCTCGGCCGCGGCCGACGACACCGAGATCGCCCGGCTGCGCGCCACCCTCCGGGCCCACCCCTGCCACGGCTGCGACGAGCGCGAGGACCACGCCCGCTGGGCCGAGCGCTACCACCGGCTGCTGCGCGACACCCGCCAGTTGGAGCGGCGGATCGAGGGGCGTACGAACACCATCGCGCGCACCTTCGACCGGATCTGCGCCCTGCTGTCCGAGCTCGGCTATCTGAGCGGCGAGGAGGTCACCGACGACGGCAAGCGGCTCGCCCGGCTCTACGGCGAGCTCGACCTGCTCGCCAGCGAGTGCCTGCGCGAGGGCGTATGGGAGGGGCTGGCCCCCGCCGAGCTCGCGGCCTGTGCCTCCGCCCTGGTCTACGAGGCGCGGGCGGCGGATGACGCGATGCCGCCCAAGCTGCCCGCGGGTCGGGCCAAGGGGGCGCTGGGCGAGATGGTCCGCATCTGGGGCCGGCTGGACGCCCTGGAGGACGACCACAGGATCAAGCAGGCGGAGGGGGTCGGCCAGCGCGAGCCCGATCTGGGCTTCGCCTGGGCCGCGTACCGCTGGGCCTCCGGACACGGCCTGGACGAGCTGTTGCGCGAAGTCGACATGCCCGCGGGCGACTTCGTGCGCTGGTGCAAGCAGGTGATCGACGTGCTGGGCCAGATCGCCGTGGCCGCCCCGGCGGGCGGCACGGTGGCGCGCGCCGCC
>NZ_JBSFMM010000047.1:0-57585 GCF_053599555.1 Streptomyces sp. NPDC000941 | reverse complement strand
CCTGCTCTCAGAAAACCACTTGATGCGGTACTTGATGCAGAGCAAGCATCTTTTTAAGAGCAGGCGGGTGGAGAGCCCCAACCGGACCGGCCCCCACCGCTCCCGGGCGACCACCCACCGCCCCGCCGCTCCACCGCCCCCTCGGCCGGTGACGACCCGTTGGGCTGGACGGCGACGACGCCTTGGCGCCCCCTCCCCGTTCCCGCTGCTGGCCGCCGTGCGCCGAAGGCGCGAGACGATGCCCGCACGCGGCGTCCGGACCACGCCGCCCCGCGGTCGCCGGCCCGTTCGTCGCGCTCGCGCGCCTCCGGCCCAGCGCACCGCTGGACCGACCGGCTCACCACCGCGCGGCAGCAGCTGCGGCGGAGCGCAGCGGAGCCAGTCTTGAGTCCAACCGTTCACCGGGGCGAGGAATCGGGACACCGGGCCAGCCGCCCCTTCCCTCGTCGGGGGAGCGTGATGGACTGAGCTATCCCCCCGGCAACGGCTCGCAGGGTGCCCTCGCGCGGTCTTACGAACCGCCCCAGGTCATATTGGCGACGGCCACGAACATCGCGAGGGCGATCGCCACACCCTGAACGGCCCTCCCCCAGCCGGGCATTGCGGCCGCACCGCCCGGGCCGACCCATCACACGGTCACTGATCATCTACGATCACTGATCGGCTACGGTCACTGATCGCCTACGGTCACCGACCATCCCTTCGGACTTACTCGCCTAACCCCTTGGCGGAGGCCCTTCCAGTTCCGCCAGGGCAAGCTCATAGACACGGTGCTCATCCTCGGTCACCGGCACCTCTCCCCTCCCGTCCTCTATCGCGGCGTCCAGCCACTCGTGGATGATCAGCTCGATGATGTCCGGCACCCCCGTGCCCAACAGCATCTCGACCAACGGCCAGGCGTGCATCGTGACGGGAAACCTGGCCGCCTGGTAAGCCGCCCTGGCTTCCTGCCATATCTTCCGGGCCGCCTCCGGGCCCTCCACACGGGCCGCGTCGTGCAGCAGACGGCACCAGCCGATATCGATACGGTCGACACAGCCGCTGAACTCACTGTCCCAACGGCTGATTTCGGCGACCTCACGGAACAACGCAACCGCCGAGGCCCGCTCGCCGGCGGAGTAGAGCTCGTGCGCCTGCCCCAACTTCGCGTCCAGCCGCCCCCGCGGGGTCGCCCCGTGCTTGGCCACATAGGCGTCCATCTCCGCGAGGTAGTCGCTGAGTTCGGCTGCGCGGCTCCCTATGTGTTCGGCATAGCGCCACAGCTCATCGGTCTCGTCCTCGTCGATACCGTGGGCTTCGGCTTCCCGTAGCAACGCGATGGCCCGGTCGCTGTCCTCGTTCATCTGGTCCGGGTCCGTGCCGTCGTCCAGGGAGTCCAGGAAGCCGTACGCTCCGGCGAGCGCCAAGACACCTCGTACGTGCTCGTCCACGCCCGCGGACGCCAGGGATGCCTCCACGGCCGACGCGACATGGGACCAGTCCGTCTCGTCGGTCAGCTCTCCGACGGGGGTGAAAAATGCGGTGAATTCCGTCGGCAGCCTTCCGGAGATGATCACGCTGGTGACACTGGCGGGAACCGGCGGCAGGTCCATGAATCTCCCTCAACGCGGTCGATCAACAGATGAGCCAGTGTCTCCCGGCGCGACGCCAGGCCCCGCGCTGGGGCGTGGTGTGAAAGTCGCCGCACATCCTTGGCCCCGTGAGGGCCGTTCCAGCCTCCTCAGAGGCAGGAATGTACGAACGTACCTTCCGGGGCGTACGATCGTACGCATGGCGGTGGACTACTTTGCTGACGACCCGCGTACCAATCTGGAGCGCATGCTCGCGGGTGATCTCTATATCGCCGACGATCCCGAGATCGCCGGCAGGCAACAGCGCGCCATGCGGCTCGCCGCGCGCTACCAGACCACGTTCCTGGACGACCGCGCCGCCGCCCGGTCGCTCCTCGATGAGCTGCTCGGCTTCGCGGGCGAGGAGATCGAGGTGCGGCCGCCGCTGTACGTGGACTACGGCAGCAACATCTCCATCGGGGCCCGGACCTTCGTCAACTACAACCTGACCGCACTGGACGTGGCTGCGATCACCATCGGCGAGGACTGCCAGATCGGCCCCAACGTCCAGCTCCTCACCCCCACCCACCCCCTGGAGCCGCAGCCCCGGCGCGACAAGCTGGAGGCCGCGCTCCCCATCACTCTTGGAAACAATGTCTGGCTCGGCGGAGGCGTCATCGTGTGCCCCGGGGTGAGCATCGGCGACAACAGCGTCATCGGCGCCGGATCGGTCGTCACCAAGGACATCCCCGCGAACGTCGTCGCCGTCGGCAGCCCCGCCCGGCCCGTCCGCGATCTCTGAAAGCGCCCCCTCCGATGGCCACCGGACACACCGACCCGCAGCGCCGCGAGCGCATCCTCACCGCCACCCTGAACCACATCGCCGACGAAGGCGTCGCCGGCGTCTCCCACCGGAAGATCGCCGCCCGCGCCGGTGTGCCGCTGGGCTCGATGACGTACCACTTCAAAGGCATCGACGAACTACTCCGCGAAGCCTTCACCCGCTTCGCCGACCATGTCGCCGCCATCTTCGAGCAGCACCTGAACGCGGCCAAGAGCCCCGAGCAGGCGCGCGAAGCGGTCACCGACCTCATCCACGAACTCTCCGACGGACCGCAGCAGGACCTGATCGTCACCCACGAGCTCTACACCCTCGCGGCCCGGCACCCGGAGTACCGAGCGCTGACACGGAAGTGGATGATCCGCAGCCGACAACTGCTGGAACGCCACTTCGACGCGGAAACAGCCCGCCAGCTCGATGCACTTATCGAGGGACTCGCCCTCCACCGTGCCCTCGACACCACACCGCACGCCCGAAAGCTCACGAGCGAAGCCGTCAAGCGCATCACCACCACCGCCTAGCCGCGGTCCTCAAACAGCCTGCGGGGGCACGGGCCTGACACCGGGTCCCCGCAGGCACTGCAGGTTGGTCCCTAGGCCTGGACCGAGGCGCGCAGCCGGGCCGCGTCCTGGCCGGGGGGCAGTCCGTAGACGCTGCGGTATTCACGGTTGAACTGGGTCGCGCTGACGTACCCGACCGCCTCGGCGGCCTGGGCCGCCGTCGTGTTGCCCGCGACCAGGCGCCGCCGCGCCTCCCGCAGCCGCAGGTGTTTCTGGAACTTGAGCGGGCTCATGCCGGTGGCGGCTTTGAAGTGCCGGTGCAGGGTGGCGGGGCTCATATGGGCCACGGCGGCGATCTCGTCGATGCTGAGCGGTTCGGTGTAGTGGGCGAAGATCCATGCGGCCGTCGCGCGCACCCGGGACGCAGCGGAGTCGGTCAGTGACCACTGGCGCAGGACAGGGCCGAGCGGGCTGCGCAGCAACCTGTAAAGGATCTCGCTCTCGATACGGGCGGCCAGGGGGCGGATGTCGTCGGGGGTTTCGAGGAGCCGGACCCAGCGGGTGAGCGCGTCGATGAGTTCCGGGGCCATCGGCGCGGTGATCTGCCCGCCGACGGTCGCCGGCGAGGGCGCTCCCGGCCCGGCCGCCGCCGGCCCCGCCGCCTCTGGCCCGGCCCCGTCGAGCTCCAGCAGCAGCTCGGCGAGCACCGCACCGTCGAGCCGCATGATCGCGGACCGGTACGGCACCTTCTCGAAGACGGCGGTGACGGGCAGGTCGAGCGTGTTCAGAAGCATGTCCCCGGGTGGAACGACCTGGCTGCGGTCTCCGACGACGGAGCGCTTGGCACCGTCAGCGATGAAGCAGATCATCGGCTCGTACTGCACATCGACGGGGTCCATGGGCTCGTCGAGCGCGACCAGCAGGAGCCGGGGCACCGCGGTCTCGGTCCACATCCCCCGCCCGTGCCGGTCGATGGCCGCGGCGAGCTCGTCGAGCATGGGACACACCCTTTACGTGAGAGGATCAGGCAATCCTATGCGATCTGCGGCCCATGACGCTCCGCAGCCGCGTTCCTAACGTGGACGGCATGACAGAGCACAACACCAACCCCACGAACCCCACCGGCGCCGCCGGCCTCCCGCACCGGAGGCTCGGCACCCAGGGTCTGGAAGTCGGGGCGATCGGCCTGGGCACCATGGGCATGACGATGGCGTACGGAGCCGGGGACGAGCAGGGCGGGATCGCCACCATCCACCGCGCCCATGAACTCGGCGTCACCTTCTTCGACACCGCCGAGCTGTACGGAATGGGCACCGGCAGCAATGAGCAGTTGCTCGGCCGGGCCGTGAAGGGCTTCCGCGACGAGGTCGTCATCGCCACCAAGTTCGGCTTCGATCTGACCGATCCCGGCAAGCTCGGGGCCCTGGACAGCCGCCCCGAGCACATTCGCGAGGTCACCGAGAACAGCCTGCGCTACCTCGACACCGACCGTATCGATGTGCTGTACCAGCACCGGGTCGACCCGAACGTACCCATCGAGGACGTGGCCGGCACGGTCGGCGAGCTGATCGCCGAAGGCAAGGTGCGCTACTTCGGGCTGAGCGAGGCGGGCCCCGACATCATCCGGCGCGCCCACGCCGTGCACCCGGTATCGGTGCTGCAGACCGAGTACTCGGTGTTCGAGCGGGCCGTGGAGGTCGAGGTGCTGCCGGTGGTACGCGAGCTGGGGATCGGCTTCGTGCCGTACTCGCCGCTGGGCCGCGGCTTCCTCACCAGCGCGGTGAAGCCCGCCGCCGAGTACCCGGCGGACGACATGCGCAGCTGGGACGAGCGCTGGCAGCCCGGCAACTACGAGAAGAACCTGGCCGCCGTACGGGAGCTCACCGCCCTCGCCGACGCCAAGGGCATCGCGGTCACCCAGCTGGCGCTGGCCTGGCTGCTGGCCCAGGGCGAGGACATCGTGCCGATCCCGGGCACCCGCAGCCCGCACCGCCTGGCGGAGAACGTGGCCGCCGCACATGTCACCCTCACGCCCGGGGACCTGGCCCGCATCCGGGAGATCCTGCCGCGCGGCGCGGCCGGCTCCCGCTATCCCGAGGGAATGATGCCGAGTTGGTGAGCCCGCGTCACGGGTGTAGACGCTGCGTCAAGCAAGAGGAGACGCAGCGTCAACGACACCCGTGGCTTCTCACGTCAGCATTGAGTGCGTCGGCCGAAGCACCGCAGACAGCGGCCGGCGCATCGCAGACAGAGGAGCGGCATGAACCCCATCAGCAAGAGACTCGGCGTCGTCCTGGGGCGCACGACCTCAACGCGGACGGGTACGGAATCGAGGCCGTCCTCACCTACGACGACCGGAAGGCCACGACTCGAGGGCACAACGCGACCTTCCACAGCCCCTGGACGACGGGGGACCTGCCCGAAGACCGGACCTACCTCATGCGCGTATGCGTGGTCAGAGGAACCGCCGAGAAGTGCGTCGAGGCCCAAGTCACCTCCTGAGCCCGGGCCGGCCCACCTGACCTCAGCAGCACTGCCAGGTGAACATGGCCCTCTCGAAGCGGCCCGCGGCCAGGTCATCGGGGCGGATCAGCCAGTAGAGCACGCCGCCGTCGCCCCACATCATGTCCAAGTCCTCGTCGGAGTCGAGCTGCGCGAGCAGCACCCACCCCTCCGCCTCCTTCTCGATCCGCGGGTCCTCCCACGACAGGTCACCGCCGCCCAGCGCGCCATGGGCCACCACGATCTCCACGGCGGTCTGGATGGACTGGGCATGGCCACCGATCTGATGCGCGGCGCCACTCTGGTGACTCCACACCGCTCTCTCGAACGCTTCCGGAAGCTCGTCCTCACCGAACTCGGCGGTCAGCGCGAGCGAGCGGAAGTCGGGCGCGCTCGGGCCCGTACGGACGGTCAGCGGCACCTCCGGAAACGGGGTGAGGCCCGCCGGCGCGGGCCGCTCGGGTGCGGTGGCGGACTCGGGCGGGAGGTGGAGGACGCGGGCACCGGCCCAGGTCTCCGGGTCCGCGGTGTCGACCACCCAGTCGACGTCCTCGTTGTCGCCGTAGTAGAAGAAGGCGAGCCGGCCGTCCGCGGGCAGCGGTATGTCCAGCGCCTCCCTGGGCAGCGCGGCGCAGTCGACCTCCGCGACGAACGGCAGCGGCCTGTGCCCTTCCCACACCGGCCAGTCCACGCCCTCGGGCAGCCGGGGCAGCCCGCCGAGCCGGCCGACGACCGGATCGGCGGGCTCGGCCTTCCGGAGATGGGCGGCCGGGCGCAGCAGCGCGATCCAGCGGTCGGCGAGGTCGGGCGGCAGATGGGTGCGGGCCAGGGTGTGCAGCGGGTCAGGTGCGGTGGTCATACAGCTCATGATGGCGGGCGGGTCCGACAGTCAGACGTACGGGCAGACGTACGGGCAGACGTACGGGCGGGCGTACGGGCCGACGTACAGGGGGCGTGGCGCCCGCGGCGGCACATCATGGGTCGTTGCGCAGGACACGGCCTTCGCCGAGGTGAACGACGAGGCGTTCATGGTCTGCCAGCCACGTCGGCGCGTGGCTGAGCCTGTTGCCGTCCAGCCGGAGCGAGGTGAGGGCCGGGAGGTCGGCCATCCATGCGGGCAGGTCGGTGAGTTCGTTGTCGCCCAGGTCAAGGCTGGTGAGCGCGGTGAGGCCGGCCATCGACGCCGGAAGTTCGGTGAGCCGGTTGCCGCGGAGGCTGAGACTCGTCAGCGCGGTGAGGCCGCCCAGCGTTCCGGGCAGCGCCGTGAGCCGGTTGAAGCCGAGGTTGATGCCGGTCAGCTCGGTGAAACCCCCGACCCATGGGGGCAGCTCGGTCAGCTCGTTGCGGTCCAGGTTCAGCCATCGCAGGGTGGTGAGCCTGCTCAGCTCCGCGGGCAGCCGGATGAGCCGGTTGCTGCCCAGCAGGAGATGGGTGAGGTTGGCCAGCTCCCCGAGCGATGCGGGCAGTTCGGCGAGGCGGTTGTAGTCCAGGTTGAGTTCGGTGAGGGCGGTCAGGTGCCCGAGTGTTGGGGGGATCTCGACGAGCTGGTTGCCGGACAGATCGAGCTCGCTGAGCGCGGCGAGGTCGCCCAATGAGCTCGGCACGGTGGAGATGCGATTGCTGCCGACATCGAGGCTGGCGAGCTTTTTCAGGCCGCCCAGGAACTCGGGGAGCTCGGTGAGCCTGTTGTCACGAAGGGCGAGGTCGGTGAGTTCGGTCAGCTGCCGCACCCATATGGGTATCTCCGCGAGCCAGTTTCCGTTCAGCACGAACTCGGTGAGCGCGCTGAGGTTGCCCAGCGATGCCGGTAGTTCTTCCAGCCGGTTGTCGCTGAGGGAGAGGTGGGTGAGCCCCGTGAGGTCGCCCAGGAAGCCGGGCACCTCGGTGAACGTGCCGTCGCTGAGGTCGAGCCGGGTCAGCGCGGTGGCCTCGGCCAGCGAGGCGGGGACGACGGGCAGCGACAGATGGCCGAGCTCCAGGGACGTATCGCCGTCGTCGATGACCTGGGCGATGAGCTCTTCCGCGTCCTCCAGGGCGAACGAATCATCGTCGTCGTCGATCTCGAACGGTTCGTCGTACTCGGACATGAGTGATCCCTCGGAACGGGCCGCTGTGACGGGAAGATCGAATTCTGCCGCGCCGAACCGCGGGGCGCCACCCGGGGGCCGGATCCAGGGCGGCGGTGGCATGCGCGGCGGCGCGAATGGTCTACTCCCGGGATGTATCTCACCGTCTTTCTGCTGGAGTTCCAATCGTGGTACTGGGAGCGCGAGTTCCGCGACGAAGAGTTGCGGGAAGCGTTTGCGACGACGAATGATCCGACCACCCCGGAGGCGTTCGAGCGTGGCTATCTGACGCTGCTGCGCAGCGGTGACACGGTCGCCTGCGGCATCGCGCTGGACTACTACGACCGTGCGGAGATGACGAGCCGGTATGTGGGAGGCAACCCGCTGGAGCCGCATGCGGAGGAGGTGTTCGCGGTCGCCCGTCGGCTGCTCGCGCAGCCGCCGAGGCCCGGGGACGGCGTAGCCAAGGAGGGCGCCAACCACGCGAGCGCGCTGGCCGCCCTGACGCGCGGTGGCCTGGAGGACCGGGACGCCGACGCGATCGCCGGGGTCCTGGCACGGATGCCGGAAGTGAACCTGCTGGAGCGTGCTCTCGATGCCGCGCACATCCTCGTGGACGAGGAGGAAGAGTACGAAGAGGACGAGAAGGGGGGAGCCGAGGGGGGAGCCGAGGAGGAAGTCGGTGAGGCTCCCGATCCGCGGCTCGTCGCGCTGATCGCCCGGGTGGAGGCATGCCGTGATCGTGTCGCGGCCGTCGCCGCGCTGCGCGAAACCCCGGGAGCGGAGGCGACCGAGTCCCTTGTCCGTGCGACCGATGACGCCGAGTGGCGGGTCCAGCAGGAGGCCGCCGCGGCGCTGGCGGCGGGGGCGCGCTTCTACGCACACCGCCCCCTGTTGGAACGCCTGGTTCGGAGCTGGTCGGCCGAGCAGCGGTCCACCGCGGCGGATGAGGTCCGCGACGCGCTCGCCGAGGGCCCGCACAGCCTGCACTGGGAAGGGGCCGAACCGCCGAGCGCGGAGCTGCGCGCCGCGCATCGCGAGCTGCGGTCCCCCACCGGGGAGGCCGCGCACCGGTCGGCGCTGCGCACGTTGTTGCACAGCGAGTCGCCGGTGGCGGTGGGAATCGCGCTCGACCACTTCCACCTCGCCGAGGGGATCACCCGCTTCGGCCTCGACGACGCCGAGCATGCCCCGGACGTGCTCACGGCCGCTCGCGCGGTCCTGCGGCAGCCGCCGTCCCCGGCCGCGCTGAGCCCGGAGACGGGGTTGGGCGCGAGCCACGCGAGCGCGCTGAACATCCTGAAGGAACTGGGCGAGCCCGAGGACGCGGCGACGATCGTGGCCGCGCTGCGGGCGGACACCGCTCCGGCCGTGGTCCGCGAGGGTGCCGTGGCCGCGGCGAGCTGGTGTCTCGAGCGGTGGGAGGCGCCGGACGAGCGGGTCGTCGACTCGCTCGAGGAGCTGATCTTCGACGGCACGGCGGACATGGAGCTGCGCACCGACGCGGTCAACGCGCTCTTCGGTCTGAACGAGCCGCGGATCACCGCCGTGCTGGTGCGCGCCGCCCGCTCTGTCGACTTGTCGATCCAGGTGGAGGGGGCCATCGGCCTCACCTACAGCCACCTGATCGATCAGCACCGGGAGCTGCTGCGCGAGCTGGTCGCGTCCTGGCCGGAGAAAGAAGCGGGGGACCGGGCCCGGATCGTGCGGGACGCGGTGGACGAGTGAGGTGACCGCCGCGGGGCCGTTCACCCTTTGGGGCCGAGCCTTGGGAACGAGAGGCAGGTCAAGGAACCGTAAAGCGGGCACGTTCGTTACCCCGGGCATGACCGCTATGACTCCCGGCTCGAACCTCCCCCTGTCCGTCGCGCGCGTGGCAGTGGATGTCACCGCCCCGGTGCGGCTGGATGTGTCGGGCCTGCTCCTCACCGCCAATGGCAAAGTGCGCTCCGATGACGACTTCGTCTTCTACAACCAGCCCGCCGGGCCCGGCGTGACCCACGGCGCCGGGGCGGGCGGCGCGGGTGACACGATCACCGTCGACACCACCGCCGTGCCGGGCGACATCGAGAAGATCGTGGTGACCGCGAGCCTGGACGCGCCCGGGGCGACGTTCTCGGGCACCGAGCCGACGGCCACCGTGCGCGGCGCGGACGACGGCGCCGTGATCGCGACATTCACCCCGCCCCAGCTCGGCGCCGAGACCGCGCTCGTGATCGTCGAGGTGTACCGGCGCAATGGCGCGTGGAAGGTGCGCGCGGTCGGGCAGGGGTATGCGAACGGGCTGGCGGGCATCGCCACCGACTTCGGTGTGACGGTGGAGGAGCCCGCCGCGCCCGCGGCCCCCGCCCCCGCGGCCGTCCAGGCGCCGCCGCCCGCCGGTCCGCCCGCCGGTTTCCAGCCTCCGCCGATGCCCGCCGCCCCGCCGCCCGCTCCCCCGGTCGCCGCCCCGGCAGCCGCGGCCGCGGCGCCCGGCGCCGGGAAGATCAACCTCGACAAGGGCCGCGTCAATCTCCAGAAGAACCAGACGGTGTCGCTGGTCAAGGGCGGCCGACCGCTGCAGAGTTCGGTCAAGATGGGCCTGGGCTGGGAGCCCGCCTACCGCAGCAAGGACATCGACCTCGACGCGTCCGTGATCGCCTTCGGCGTGGACCGCAAGAAAATCGACGCCTGCTTCTTCGGCAAGCTCTCGATTCTCAACGGCACGATCCAGCACTCCGGCGACAACCTCACCGGTGAGGGCGGTGGCGACGACGAGACCATCACGGTCCACCTCGGCGGGCTGCCGCCGGAGGTCACCGGCCTGGTCTTCACGGTCAACTCCTTCTCCGGCCAGAAGTTCACCGATGTCGCGAAGGCCTACTGCCGCCTGCTGGACGCGGGGACGGGCGAGGAGCTGGTCCGCTTCGATCTGACCCACTCCGAGCCGCGTACGGGCGTGATGATGGCCAAGTTCATCAAGCAGTTCTCGGGCGAGTGGGAGATGACCGCGATGGGCGAGTACGTGGACTCCCGTACGGTCCGCGGGATGGTGAAGCCCGCCGGCAAGGCGCTCTGAGTCGGCTGGGTCGGCTGAGCATCTGATCCAGGACGGGCCCGGCACCGGGGGCCCAGGCCGGACCGCCGAAGAGGGAGGAAGGTCGGCGCTCCGGCCCGGGCCGTCCCGTAGCCCGTACAACGAGCGGAGCGGGCAGAGGTGTCGCAGCGGTGTCGCAGAAAATACGGGCCGCCCCCGCCAGATGCGCGGGGACGGCCCGGAGCTGAGGGATGATCAGCCGCGGGGGCGCTGGCGGCGCCAGGGGCCGGTGATGGCCAGCATGATGCCGGGAGTCTGGATGTTGGCGTAGAGGGTGCGGCCGTCGGGCGAGAAGCAGACGCCGGTGAACTCGCTGTACTCCGGCTCCTCCGCGGTGCCAATGTTGAGTTCGTTGCGCGCGATCGGGTACGTACGGCCGTCGTCCGTGGCGCCGAAGAGGTGCTGGACGCCCTCGCCGTCCTCGGCGATGACCAGACCGCCGTACGGCGAGACGGTGATGTTGTCGGGGCCGTCGAAGGCGCCGTCCTTGGACGGGTCGGGGTTGACGCCGAGCAGCACCTTCAGGGTCAGGGTGCGCCGCTTCGGGTCGTAGAACCAGACCTGGCCGTCGTGCGCGACCGGGCTCTCCTCACGGGCGTACGAGGAGACGATGTACGCGCCACCGTCGCCCCACCACATGCCCTCCAGCTTGCGGGCCCGGGTGACCTGGCCGACGTCGAACTGCTTGCGCACCGGGACCGACTTCGCGTCGCGGTCGGGCACGTCCACCCAGTCCACGCCGTAGACCGTGCCGGTCTTGGTCGCGCGCGACAGGTCGTCGACGAAGTTGCCGCCGGAGTCGAAGCACTTGGGGGCCTGCAGCACACCCGCGTCATCGGCGAGGGTGCGCAGCTTGCCGCGTCCGTGCTCGAAACCGCGCGGCGGGACCCAGCGGTAGAACAGGCCGTTCGGGCCGGAGGCGTCCTCGGTCAGGTAGAGGTGGCCGCGCTTGGAGTCGACGACGACGGCCTCGTGGGCGTAGCGCCCCAGCGCCTTGATCGGCTTGGGGTCGCGGTTGGCCCGGCGGTCGTGCGGGTCCACCTCGAAGACATAGCCGTGGTCTTTGGTCATGCCGTTCTTGCCGGCCTTGTCCTCGGTCTCCTCGCAGGTCAGCCAGGTGCCCCACGGGGTGGATCCGCCCGCGCAGTTGGTGGAGGTGCCCGCGATGCCGACCCACTCGGTGACATGGTCGCCGTGCTTGGAGACCTCGACGACGGTACAGCCACCGGAGGCCGCCGGGTCGTAGACGAGGCCCTCGGTCAGCGGCACGGGGTGCGGCCAGTCGGCCCGCGGGCCCTTCAGCTCGTGGTTGTTGACGAGCAGCGTGGCGCCGCGGGTGCCCTCGAAGGTGGCGGTGCCGTCGTGGTTGGAGGGGGTGGACTCGCCGGACTCCAGCTTGGTCTGGCCGGTGCGGGTGATGACCCGGTAGCTGAAGCCGGCGGGGAGCGCGAGGAGGCCCTTGGGATCGGCGACGAGCGGGCCGTAGCCGAACCGGGCACCGCCCCGCTCGGCCGCGTCGGTGGTGGTCAGGTCCTCGGACGGCTCCGCGGCCAGCGCGCCGGGGCGGTGGCGAGCACCCCGGCGCTGCCGACGAGGGCGACACCGGTATACGCGGAACTCTTCGCGAAGTCTCTGCGGGTGAGCGGCATCTTCATCTCCTGAATGGCCAGATCTGTCCACCGACTGCGCGCCTACGCTCCCGTCCCCGGCCGAACAACAGTTGAACTGGACGCGACATCGACGGTTCGATTGACGCGGACAGGCCGAACCAGCGCCAGGCTCCCGCAGGAGCGTCAGGCGCGTGACGGTGGAGCGTCAGACGCGTGAGCGCGCCTTGAAGGCCGCCTTCCGCGCTTCCTTGGCGGTCTTCTTGTCCGGGTGCAGCCGCCCCATCGCCTCCAGCACCTCGGCGGTCGCCGGGTGGTCCACCCGCCACGCCGAGTCGAAGAAGCTCCCGGACTGCTCGACGAGGCCGCGCACCAGCTCCCGCAGCTCGGCGGAGTCGCCTTCGGCGGCGAGCTGGGCCGCGATGGTGTCCACCGTCAGCCAGAACACCATCTCCTCGGACGGCTCCGGGACATCGGGCATCGCGTGTTCGGCCAGCCATACCCGGGCCAGGCCGCCCAGGTGCCAGTCGTCAAGCACCTCGCGCAGCGCGGGCTCGGCCGCGTCCCCGACCAGCGAGAGCGTCTGCTGGCAGGCCAGACGGCGCAGCGGCGCGCTCGTGTCGTCGCCGCGCGCGGCGGCCAGCAGCTCGCGGGCGGCCGCGTCGGGCGTACGGCGGGCCAGCCACTGCTCGGCCTCGGCGCGCGCCGCGGTCTCCGGGTGCCCGGGCAGGGCGTCCAGCAGGACCTCCGCGCCCTTGTCGGCCAGGTCGCCGACGGCCGGGGCGTCGATACCGGCGTCCAGCATGCGGTTGCGCACACCGAAGACGCCGAGCGGGGTGAGCCTGACCATGCCGTAGCGGGAGAAGTCGTCCTCGTCGGGGCCGAGGGGGTCGGAGCCGAGGGGCGATCCGGCGGTCTCGGGGAAGCGGCCCTCGCCGTCGACCTCCTCGATCAGCGCCTCGTCCACGGGCTGGTACTCGACCAGGCCGGTCGGCTCCAGCATCCGGAACTGGTCGTCGAGGCGGACCATCGCCTCGGAGATCTCCTCGAGGATGTCGTCGGTGGGCTCCTCCATGTCCTCGGGGACGATCATGGCGGCGGCGAGCGCGGGGAGCGGCACGGCGCGGCCGGCGTCCTCCTCGTCCAGGGCGGTCAGCAGATACAGATTGCCCAGCACCCCGTCCAGGAACTCGGCCTCCTCCTCGGGGTTCCAGTCGATCTCGTCGAGGTCGATCTCGCCGTCGTCGCCGATCTGGTCGACGATCTCGGCGAGGTCGGGGGCCGCCGCGTCGGCGAGTACGGTCTCGAAGCCGCCGAGCCAGATGTCCAGGACGTCCCGCGGGCTGCCCTCGGTGATCAGCCGCAGCTCCTCGCCGGGGGTGGCGATCCCCGTGGCTCCGTCCTCGTCGAGGTCCTCGTCGACATCCCCGTCGGCCGCCGCGCCCTCAGCCGCCGGCGCGGGCTCCTGGACCTCGATCAGCCCGGTGTCGACGGCCAGCTGCCAGGCCTCCGCCGCGTACCCCGGCCCGTCCTCGTCGGTGCCGAGGCCCAGGTGCTCGGCCGCCGCACGCAGATCGGGCTCGGTGAGCACGCCGCCCGCCGCGACCGGCCGCTGTGGCCCGGCCCAGCGGGCGAGCCGTACCGCGCGGGCCAGCAGGGGGGCGCTGAGCGCGTCCCGGGCGAGTTCGGCCTCGGAGCGAAGCCGCACGGGCGGCAGGGTGGGGCGGTCTCCGGGCATCGGCGGAGTCATCTCCTCGGGAGCGGATGGAGCGGACGAAACGGCTGGAACGATGGAAACGGTTGAACGCGTGATGGAACTCATGATGGAACTCTTGGGATGGATCGTGCTCGGGAGGGGCCGCGGCACCAGGGGCGCGACCGGGTCCAGCCTAGACGGAAGGTGGGGCTGTTTCGTCCCGATGTGCCGTCAAGGGGACGTCGGCCTGCGAATTCGGCCATGGACCCGGCATACGACATGAGCGGCCGACCCCACGGGCGCCGGAGCGCGCCCCACCCCCGCGCCGTGCCCCGGTTCACGCCCCGACCCCGCCCGTACACCAGCCGTCCCTTGACAACTGCCCTGGTGAAGAAGGACATTGACGCGCGTAGACGCTTGTGCGCCCCTGGTAAACGTCTCGTCGCTCCCTCATCGGAGGCCCCACCATGCCCCCACGCGCCCTGCGCGGTCCCGCCACCGTCACCGCCGTCGTCGCCTCCGCGCTCGCGGCCGGGCTGCTCGCCGCCCCACAATCGGCGGCCGCCGCCGAGATCCGGATCCATGACATCCAGGGCAGCACCCGAATATCCCCGTTCGCGGGCAAACAGGTGTCCGAGGTTCCCGGCACGGTCACGGCGATCCGCGCCTTCGGCTCCTCGCGCGGCTTCTGGTTCCAGGACCCGCACCCCGACCGGGACCGGGCCACCAGCGAGGCGATCTTCGTCTACACCGGTTCGACGACCCCGTCGGTCGCCGTCGGGGACGCGGTGCGGGTCTCCGGCACGGTCAGCGAGTACTACCCGGGCGGTGCGGACGCCGGGCTGCAGTCGGTCACCGAGCTCACCAAGGCGACCTGGACGGTCGAGTCCTCGGGCAACGCGCTGCCCGCCGCTTATGCGCTCACCCCCTCCACCGTCCCCGACCGCTACGCCCCCGACGCATCGGGCGGCAATAGCGGCAATAGCGGCAATAGCGGCAATATAGAAGAGTTGCGGCTGCGCCCGAACTCCTACGCCCTGGACCGCTATGAGTCCCTGGAGGGCATGCGCGTCTCCGTCAAGGACGCCCCGGTCGTGGGCGCGACCACCCAGTACGACGAGCTGTGGGTGACCGCCGAGCCCGGCCACGCCCGTACCGCCCGCGGCGGCGCGCTCTACAGCTCCTACCGCGACCCGAACGCCGGCCGGGTCAAGGTCGCCTCCCTCATCCCGTTCGCCCAGCGCCCCTTCCCCGTCGCCGATGTCGGCGACCGGCTGACCGGCACCACCGCGGGGCCGCTGGACTACGACAACTTCGGCGGCTACGAGATCCAGGCCACCGCGCTCGGCGAGCTCGCGGACGGAAACCTGGCCCGGGAGACCACCCGTAAGCAGAAGGCCGACGAGCTGTCCATCGCCACGTACAACGTGGAGAACCTGTCCCCCAAGACCGCGCAGGCGAAGTTCGACCGGCTCGCCTCGGGCCTCGTGGACAACCTCGCCTCGCCCGACATCGTCGCCCTGGAGGAGGTCCAGGACGACAACGGCCCGACGAACGACGCGGTCACCAGCGCCGGAGCCACGCTCAAGAAGCTCACTGACGCGATCAAGGCGGCCGGCGGCCCCGCGTACGAGTGGCGGCAGATCGACCCGGCCGACGACCAGGACGGCGGCCAGCCGGGCGGCAACATCCGCGTCGCCTTCCTCTTCAACCCCGAGCGGGTCTCCTTCACCGATGTCGCGGGCGGGGACGCCACCACCGCGGTGCGGGTGACGGACGACGGCGGCAAGGCGGGCCTGTCGGCCTCCCCTGGCCGTATCGACCCCGAGAACCCGGTCTGGAAGGACAGCCGCAAGCCGCTGGCCGGGCAGTTCTCCTTCCGGGGCCGCCCGGTCTTCGTGGTCGCCAACCACTTCAACTCCAAGGGTGGCGACCAGGGCCTGGACAGCCGCTTCCAGCCCCCGGCCCGCGGCTCGGAGACCCAGCGCACCGGGCAGGCCGAAGCGGTCAACGCCTTCGTCAAGAAGCTGCTGGCCGTGGACCCGCAGTCGCGGGTCGTCGTCGCGGGCGACCTCAACGACTACCAGTTCTCGCCCGCGCTGGCCGATCTCACCAACGGCGGGGTGCTCACCGACCTGGTCACCGGGCTGCCGAAGGACGAGCGCTACGGCTATGTCTACAACGGCAATTCGCAGGTGCTTGACCACATCCTGACCAGCCACGCCGTGCGCCGCCCGGACTACGACATCGTGCACATCAACGCGGAGTTCGCGGACCAGTCCAGCGACCACGACCCGCAGATCGTCCGAGTGAAGCCGTAGCAGTACTGAACTGTCGGACCAGCACAATTAAATAGACCTGTACCCCGAAGGGGCCCAGAATCCAGCGCAGGAAACACCCCCTGTCCCGTCCTCCTGCCGCACGGAGCGTTCACACATGTCCCTGGGCCCCTTCGGCCGTACCGCCGCCGCCATGATCACCCCGTTCGACGAGGACGGCGCCCTCGACCTCGACGGCGCCCAGCGCCTGGCCACCCATCTGCTGGACCGGGGCGGCTGCGACGGAATCGTGGTCAGCGGCACCACCGGCGAGTCCCCGACCACCTCCGACGCCGAGAAGGAGGCACTGCTGCGGGCCGTCGTGGAAGCCGTCGGCGACCGGGCCCGGATCACCGCGGGGGTGGGCACCAGCGACACCCGGCACACCGTCGAGCTGGCCCGCGCGGCCGAAAAGGCCGGAGCGCACGGCCTGCTCGTCGTCACCCCGTACTACAGCCGGCCGCCGCAGGACGCCGTGGCGGAGCACTTCCGTACGGTCGCGGACGCCGTCGGGCTGCCCGTGATGCTGTACGACATCCCCGCCCGCACCGGCACCGAGCTCGCCGCCGACACGCTGCTGCGGCTCGCCGAACATCCTCGCATCACGGCCGTCAAGGACAGCGCGTACAACCTGCTGAAGGCGGCGAAGGTGATGGCCGCCACCGACCTCGCCTACTTCTCCGGCTGCGACGAGCTGAATCTGCCGCTGCGGGCCATCGGCGGCGTCGGCTACGTCAGCGTCGTGGCCAACGTCGCAGGTCAGCAGGTGCGCGCGGTGCTCGACGCATACGACACGGGGGATCCGGGCGAGGCCGCCCGGCGCCATCTGGCCCTCACCCCGCTCATCGAGCGGATGATGGCCGCCGGCACGCCGGGGGTGGTCACCGCCAAGGCGCTGCTCGGCGCGCTCGGACTGCCCGCGGGCCCGGTCCGGGCCCCGCTGCTCCCGGCCGGCCAGGAGCTGACCGACAAGCTGCTGGCCGCGTACGGCGAGGTGGCGGGCGGGCGCTGACCCTGGAGCGCCCGCCCCACGCCCTGAGGCTCAGTTGTGGCTGTGCAGCGCCTCGTTGAGGCCGCCCCACGAGCCGCTGCGCGGCAGCGCCTCGACCGCGCCGGTGGTGGAGTTGCGGCGGAAGAGGAGGTTGTTGACGCCGGACAGCTCCAGCGCCTTGTGGATCGTGCCGTCCGGCAGGGCGATCCTGGTGCCCGCGGTCACGTACAGGCCCGCCTCGACGATGCAGTCGTCACCGAGCGAGATGCCGATGCCCGCCTCGGCGCCCAGCAGGCAGCGCTCGCCGATGGAGATCGTCTGCTTGCCGCCGCCCGACAGCGTGCCCATGATCGACGCACCGCCGCCGATGTCCGAACCGTCGCCGACCACGACGCCCGCGCTGATCCGGCCCTCGACCATGGAGGTGCCCAGCGTCCCGGCGTTGAAGTTGACGAAGCCCTCGTGCATGACCGTGGTCCCGGAGGCCAGATGGGCGCCGAGCCGGACCCGGTCGGCGTCGCCGATGCGCACCCCGGCGGGGACCACGTAGTCGGTCATCCGCGGGAACTTGTCCACGCTGGTCACCGACAGCTGCAGCCCCTCGGCGCGGGCCGCGAGGCGGGCCCGCTCGACCTGGTCGACGGGGACGGGGCCGAGCGAGGTCCAGGCCACGTTGGCCAGCAGGCCGAACATGCCGTCCAGGCTCTGGCCGTGCGGCTTGACCAGGCGGTGGCTGAGCAGGTGCAGCCGCAGATAGACGTCGTGCGCGTCGAGCGGCTTGTCGTCGAGGGAGCCGATGACCGTACGGACGGCCACGACCTCGACCCCGCGGCGCGGGTCCGGCCCGAGGGCCTTGAGGGCGGTGTCGCCCAGCAGCTCGGCGGCGCGCTCGTCGCTCAGCCGCTCGGTCCCGGCCGGGCCGGGCTCGGCGACCAGCTCGGGGGCCGGGAACCAGGTGTCGAGAACGGTGCCGTCCTCGGCGAGGGTGGCAAGACCGGCGGCGGCTGCGCCGGTGTGGGTGGTGCTGGTGGTGATGGCTGCGTCGGTCATGGTCAGAACGCTAACCGGAGCCGGGCCCGGGAGGCGAACCGGTCTCAGCGAGCGGTCCGGGGCGGTCGGTCGTCCGCTGTCGGCGGGCGGTCCGGACGGCCGAACATCCGGCGTCGACGAGCGATTCGGGCGGCCGGTCGGCCCCTGTCGGCAGGCGGTCCGGGCAGCCGGTGACCCGCTGTCGGCAGGCAGTCCCGGCGCCGGACATCCGGCTGTAGCGAGGCCATTCGGGGCGGCCGGACATCCGGCGTCGGCGGCCGGTCCCGTAAGCGGCCGGTCCCTGCAACGGCCGGACGCCCAATGCCGGCGGGCAGGCCCCGGCAGCCGGACGCCCAGCGTCGGCGGGCAGTCTCGGCAGCCGGCCATCCGGCGCTGGCGGGCAGCTCCTGGCAGCCCGTCATCCCTTGCCGACAGGCCATCCCGGGCAGCCGGACGTCCGGCGTCGGCAGGCCGTCCCGGCAGCCGACCGTCCGGGCTCGGCGAGCGGTCCCTGCAGGCGGACGTCCGGCGTCGGCAGGCCATCCGGGCAGCCCGTCATCCGCTGCCGGTGGTCCGGTGTCGACAGGCCATGCCAGCAACCGATCATCCACCGTCCTCCCGGCTCAGCGAGCGTTCACGCGCAGGCCGCCGTCCACGTCCCCGCCGCCCTCGTCCCCGTCCGCGCCCATGATCCGCGCCAGCACCGCGCGGGTGCCCTCCCGGTCGTACGGGCGGTCCGCCAGCAGCACCTGCAAGGTCAGCCCGTCGATCAGAGCCACCACCGCGCGCGCCGCGGCCGCGTCGGGCACCAGTCGCGTCAGCATCCGGGCCATCTCGTCCAGGCACTCGGCGGCGAGCGGGCGCAGCCCCTCATGGCGCAGCGCGGCGAAGTACAGCTCATACTCCAGCTCCAACCGCGCCCGGTCGCCCGCGAACTGCTCCTCCAGCCACCGGGCCAGCTCGTCGGCGGGCGGCGCGGCCGGATCGACACCCTCCGCCCAGCGCTCCACCTCCGCCAGCCACTCCGCGTTGATCTGCCGGAGCGCCGCGATCAGCAGATCGTCGAGGGTGGCGAAGTGGTACGTCGTCGAGCCCAGCGGCACATCGGCCGCGGCGGCCACGGTCCGGTGGCTGAGCCCCGCGATACCGCGCTCGCGGACCACGGCAGCCGCGGCGTCGATGATGCGCTGCCGCCGCTCGGGGTCGTAGCGGCGGGCCATCAGTGGGCCCCGCCGAGGTTGAGCACGATCACCCCGGCGATCACCAGCAGCACCCCGGCCACCTTGGCGACGGTGGCGGCCTCGCCGAGGAAGAGCATGCCGATCGCCGCGATGACGGCGGTCCCGGCCCCGGCCCATATGGCGTACGCGGTGCCCATCGAGACCGTCTTGAGGGTCTGCGCGAGCAGCGCGAAAGCGACCAGATAACCGGCAGCGGTGGCCAGCGAGGGCCAGAGCTTGCTGAAGCCCTCGCTGTACTTCATCGAGGTGGTGGCCAGGATCTCGGCGGTGATCGCCCCGGCGAGCGTCAGATATCCCATGCGTACGAGTGTACACAACGATGCGTACGACCGTACGCAACCGACACCCGGAAACACCGGGAAACACCCGGAATACGCGAACAGCCCCCGCGCCGAGGCGCGGGGGCTGTTCAGGCGTGCTGCTGCCGTCAGCGGCCGTCAGACGTTGAAGCCGAGGGCGCGAAGCTGCTCACGGCCGTCGTCGGTGATCTTGTCGGGGCCCCACGGCGGCATCCAGACCCAGTTGATGCGCAGCTCGTTGACGATGCCTTCGGTGGCCGACTTCGCCTGGTCCTCGATGACATCGGTCAGCGGACAGGCCGCGGACGTCAGCGTCATATCGAGGGTGGCGATATTGGCGTCGTCGATGTGGATGCCGTAGACGAGCCCCAGGTTGACCACGTCGATGCCCAGCTCGGGGTCCACGACGTCGTACAGGGCCTCGCGGACCTCTTCCTCGCCGGCCGGCTTGACGGCTGTTTCCACGATGTCACTCATACGATCTTCCCTTCGGCGCGCTCGCCCAGCGCCTGGGCGGTCGCGTCCTTCCACGCCATCCAGCTCAACAGGGCACACTTCACCCGGGCCGGGTACTTGGAGACGCCGGCGAACGCGACCGCGTCCTCCAGCACCTCCTCCATCGCGTCGTCCGGCTCGGTCTTGCCCTTGGACTGCATCAACTCCAGAAACGTTTCCTGGATTCTGCGCGCCTCGCCGATCTCCTTGCCGACCAGCAGCTCATTGAGCACGGAAGCGCTGGCCTGGCTGATGGAACAGCCCTGGCCGTCGTAGCTCACATCCTCGATGGTCTCGCCGTCGAGACGGACCCGGAGGGTGATCTCGTCCCCGCAGGTCGGATTGGTGTGGTGTACCTCGGCGTCCCCGTCCCTCAGGCCCCGCCCGTGCGGGTGCTTGTAGTGGTCGAGGATCACGTCCTGATACATCGAATCAAGCTTCACGCAGCACGCCCCTACCCGAAGAAGTTCCGAACGTGCTCCAGGCCCTCGACCAAGGCGTCGACCTCGGCCGGGGTGGAGTACAGATAGAACGACGCTCGCGTGGTCGCGGGAATTCCGTACCTGAGGCAGACGGGCCGGGCGCAGTGGTGGCCGACCCGGACCGCGATGCCCTGCTCGTCGAGCACCTGACCCACGTCATGGGGGTGGATGTCCCCGAGCGTGAAGGAGATCGCGGCGCCGCGGTCCTCGGCCGTGGTCGGGCCGATGATGCGCAGGCCGGGGACCTCCAGGAGCCTGCGCACCGCGTACTCGGTGACCGCGTGCTCATGGCGGGCGATGTTGTCCATGCCGATCGAGGTCAGATAGTCCACAGCCGCGCCGAGGCCGACGGCCTGGGCGATCGGGGGCGTACCGGCCTCGAACTTGTGCGGCGCCGGGGCGTAGGTGGAGGAGTGCATCGAGACGGTCTCGATCATCTCGCCGCCGCCGAGGAACGGGGGCAGGTCCTCCAGCAGCTCCTGACGGCCCCACAGCACGCCGATGCCTGTCGGGCCGCACATCTTGTGGCCGGTGAAGGCCACGAAGTCGGCCTGGAGCGCCTGTACGTCCATCGTCATATGCGGGGCGGCCTGCGAGGCGTCGATCACGACGAGGGCGCCGACCTGCTGTGCCCGGCGGACGATCGCCTCGACCGGGTTGACCGTGCCGAGGATGTTGGAGACCAGCACGAACGAGACGACCTTGGTCTTCTCGGTGATGATCTCGTCTATGTTCGACAGGTCGAGCCGGCCGTCGTCGGTGAGGCCGAACCACTTCAGCTTCGCGCCCGTGCGCTGCGAGAGCAGCTGCCAGGGGACGATGTTGGAGTGGTGCTCCATCTCCGTGATGACGATCTCGGTGTCGCTGTCCACGCGGTAGGGCTCATCGGCCCAACCCAGCATGTTGGCGACGAGGTTGAGCGATTCCGAGGCGTTCTTGGTGAAGATCACCTCGTCCCGGCTCGGCGCGTTGATGAAGGCGGCCACCTTGTCCCGGGCGCCTTCGTACAGCGCCGTGGCCTCCTCGGCGAGCACATGCACTCCGCGGTGCACATTGGCGTTGTGCACCTCGTAGTACTCGCTGAGTACGTCGAGCACCTGACGCGGCGTCTGCGACGTGGCCGCGTTGTCCAGGTACACGAGCTTCTTGCCGTCGTGGACCAGCCGGTCCAGGATCGGGAAGTCCTTGCGGATCGCCTCGGTGTCGAGGAGGCCCGGCAGCTGTGTCATGTCCCTGCGCCTCCGTATACGTCGCCGAACCCCTGGCCGCCGAAACGGCCCCTGTCGTCGTCACTCACTCGTCGCGCCGCCCTTCACATAAGCCTCGTAGCCCTCTTCCTCCAGCTTGTCCGCGAGCTCCGCGCCGCCGGACTCGGCGATCCGACCCGCCGCGAAGACATGGACGTAGTCGGGCTTGATGTATCGCAGGATGCGCGTGTAGTGGGTGATCAGCAGGGTGCCGACCTCACCGGTCTCGCGGACGCGGTTGACGCCCTCGGAGACCACGCGCAGCGCGTCGACGTCCAGACCGGAGTCCGTCTCGTCGAGGATCGCGATGCGGGGCTTCAGCAGTTCGAGCTGGAGGATCTCGTGTCGCTTCTTCTCACCGCCGGAGAAGCCCTCGTTGACGTTGCGCTCGGCGAAGGCGGGGTCGATGGAAAGGCGCTCCATGGCCTCCTTGACCTCCTTCACCCAGGTGCGCAGCTTCGGCGCCTCACCGCGGATGGCGGTGGCCGAGGTGCGCAGGAAGTTGGAGACGGAGACCCCGGGGACCTCCACCGGGTACTGCATGGCGAGGAAGACGCCCGCGCGGGCCCGCTCGTCGACGGACATGGCCAGCACGTCCTCGCCGTCCAGCGTCACCGTGCCGCCGGTGACCTGGTACTTGGGGTGACCGGCGAGCGAATACGCCAGCGTGGACTTGCCGGAGCCGTTGGGGCCCATGATGGCGTGGGTCTCGCCCTGCTTCACGGTCAGGTCGACACCGCGCAGGATCTCGCGGGGGCCGCCTTCGGCCTCGACGGAGACGTGCAGGTCGTGGATCTCAAGCGTTGCCATGGGTGCCTCAGGACTCCTGGGTGACGGAGACGAGCACGTCGTCCCCTTCGATCTTTACGGGGTATACGGGGACGGGGCGCGTCGCGGGGAGGCCGGACGGCTTGCCGGTGCGCAGGTCGAAGCTGGAGCCGTGCAGCCAGCACTCGATCTGGCAGTCCTCCACCTCGCCCTCGGACAGCGAGACGTTCGCATGCGAACAGATGTCGTTGATCGCGAAGACCTCGCCCTCGGTGCGCACGAGCGACACGGGCACGCCGTCGAGCTCCACCCGCTTGGGGGTGTCGTCCTCCAGCTCGCTCAGCGCGCAGGCGCGTACAAAGGTCTGGCTCATGCGACGGACGCTTTCAGCTCGGCCTCGATCTTGGCGATCAGGCGCTCCTCAAGCTCGGGGATGCCGATCTGCTGGACGAGCTCGGCGAAGAAGCCGCGGACGACAAGACGGCGGGCCTCGTCGGCCGGGATGCCGCGCGCCATCAGGTAGAACAGCTGCTCGTCCTCGAAGCGGCCGGTCGCGCTGGCGTGGCCGGCGCCGACGATCTCGCCGGTCTCGATCTCCAGGTTCGGCACCGAGTCGACGCGCGCGCCGTCGGTCAGCACGAGGTTGCGGTTGAGCTCGTAGGTGTCGGTGCCCTCGGCCGCGGCGCGGATCAGCACATCGCCGATCCAGACCGCGTGGGCGTCCTTGCCCTGGAGCGCGCCCTTGTAGGCCACGTTGCTCCGGCAGTGCGGGGTGTCGTGGTCGATGAAGAGCCGGTGCTCCTGGTGCTGGCCGTTGTCGGTGAAGTACAGGCCGTAGAGCTCGGCCTCACCGCCCGGGGCGCCGTAGATGACGCGCGGGTGGAGGCGCACCACATCGCCGCCGAAGGTGACGACCACGGACTTGAACGTGGCATCGCGGCCGACGAGCGCGGTGTGCTGCGCGGCGTGGACGGCGGTGTCGGCCCAGTCCTGGATCGAGACGACGGTGAGCTTGGCGCCGTCGCCGACCAGGAACTCCACATTGGCCGCGAGGGTGGCGTCGCCGGTGTGGTCGATGACCACGACGGCCTCGGCGAAGGCGCCGACCTCCACGACCTGGTGGCCGTAGGCGGTGCCGCCCTCGCCGTGCACGGAGATCCGCACGGGCTCGGTGAGCACGGTCTCCTTGGCGACCGAGACCACCGAGGCCTTCTCGAAGGAGCTGTACGCCTGCGCCGCGATCCGGTCGACGGGCTTGCCGGCCTTGCCCAGGCGCGGGTCCGTACGGTCCACGGTCTCGACGGTGACGCCCTCGGGGGCGCTCACCTCGACCCGCAGCCCGCCGGTGGCCTCGGCCGTGCCGTCGTGCAGACCGCGCAGCCGCTCCAGAGGAGTGAACCGCCACTCCTCCTCACGGCCATGCGGCACCGGGAAGTCGGCCACGTCGTACGACGCGATGGCGCCGAGCCTCGCATCGGTGGGCTGGCCGCCCACCTGGATGGCACCGTCCGTAGTGGATCCGGCCGGAATGGTTTCAGCCATGGCAGCTGTACAGCTCGCTTTCTGGTGACGTACCTGGGCCCTCCCTGGGGACGGCCGCCGCGGGTATCGGGGGAGGCGCCGGCGTCAGCCGACCGCGCCTTCCATCTGCAGCTCGATCAGCCGGTTGAGCTCCAGCGCGTACTCCATGGGAAGCTCGCGCGCGATCGGCTCGACGAAGCCGCGCACGATCATCGCCATGGCCTCGTCCTCGGACAGGCCGCGGCTCATCAGGTAGAACAGCTGGTCGTCGCTGACCTTGGAGACGGTCGCCTCGTGGCCCATGGACACGTCGTCCTCGCGGACGTCCACATAGGGGTAGGTGTCCGAGCGGGAGATGGTGTCGACCAGCAGCGCGTCGCACAGCACATTGGACTTGGAGCCCTCGGCGCCCTCGCCGATCTCGATCAGCCCGCGGTAGGAGGTGCGGCCGCCGCCGCGCGCCACCGACTTGGAGATGATGTTGGACGAGGTGCGGGGCGCCATGTGGACCATCTTGGCGCCGGCGTCCTGGTGCTGGCCCTCGCCCGCGAAGGCGATGGACAGGGTCTCGCCCTTGGCGTGCTCGCCCATCAGATAGACGGCCGGGTACTTCATGGTCACCTTGGAGCCGATGTTGCCGTCGACCCACTCCATGGTCGCGCCCTCGTAGGCCACGGCGCGCTTGGTGACCAGGTTGTACACGTTGTTCGACCAGTTCTGGATGGTCGTGTAGCGGCAGCGGGCGCCCTTCTTGACGATGATCTCGACCACCGCGGAGTGCAGCGAGTCCGACTTGTAGATCGGCGCGGTGCAGCCCTCGACGTAGTGGACGTACGCATCCTCGTCGACGATGATCAGCGTCCGCTCGAACTGGCCCATGTTCTCCGTGTTGATCCGGAAGTAGGCCTGGAGCGGGATCTCCACGTGCACGCCCTTCGGCACGTAGATGAACGAGCCGCCGGACCACACCGCCGAGTTCAGCGAGGCGAACTTGTTGTCACCGACCGGGATCACCGAGCCGAAGTACTCCTTGAAGAGCTCCGGGTGCTCCTTGAGGCCGGTGTCGGTGTCCAGGAAGATGACGCCCTGCTCCTCAAGGTCCTCACGGATCTTGTGGTAGACGACCTCGGACTCGTACTGGGCCGCGACACCCGCGACGAGGCGCTGCTTCTCGGCCTCCGGGATGCCCAGCCTGTCGTACGTGTTCTTGATGTCCTCGGGCAGCTCTTCCCAGGAGGCGGCCTGCTGCTCCGTCGAGCGCACGAAGTACTTGATGTTGTCGAAGTCGATACCGGAGAGGTCCGAGCCCCAGGTGGGCATGGGCTTCTTCTCGAAGAGCTTGAGGCCCTTCAGCCGGAGCTTCAGCATCCACTCCGGCTCGGACTTCTTCGCCGAGATGTCGCGGACGACAGCTTCGGAAAGGCCGCGCTTGGCCGAGGCCCCGGCCACATCGGAGTCGGCCCAGCCGTACTCGTAAGTGCCCAGCCCCTCGAGCTCGGGGTGAGCGGTCTCCGTGGGGAGAGTCATTCGGGGTTCCTCCCGGCCGTGCTGGCAGATGCTGTGGTGGTCTTGGTCTTGCTGGGGGTCTTGCTGGGGGCGGCCTTCTCGGCCTTGCCGGTCCCGGGGATGTAGGTCGTGCACACCCCGTCGCCATGGGCGATGGTGGCCAGACGCTGCACATGAGTCCCGAGGAGCTGGGAGAAGGCCTCGGTCTCCGCCTCGCACAGCTGCGGATACCGCTCGGCCGCATGGGCGACCGGGCAGTGGTGCTGGCAGAGCTGCTCGCCGACCGGTGCGCTGCGCGCCGTAGCAGCGTACCCGTCTGCGGACAGTGCGCGGGCAAGGGCGTGGGCGCGGCTGTCGGGCTCCGCTGCCTCGACGGCCTGGCGGTACGCCACGGCCTGGGCGGCGAGCCTGGCGCGCGCGAAGGCGGCGACCGCGGCGCGGCCCGCCTCGCCGCCGCCGGCGCTCTGCTCGATCCAGCGCAGGGCGTCCACGGCCAGCTCGTCGTACGCCTGGTCGAAGGCGTCGCGCCCGCAGTCGGTGAGCGCGAAGACCTTGGCCGGGCGGCCGCGGCTGCGCGCCCCGTACACCCTCTTCTCGCGGGGCTCGACGACGCCGTCGGCGACGAGGGTGTCGAGGTGGCGGCGCACGGCCGCCTGGGTCAGCTCGAGCCGCAGGGCGAGCTCGGCCGCGGTGGACGGGCCATGGTCGAGGATGGAGCGGGCGACCTTGTTACGGGTGCCGTGCTGCTCATCGGGCGCGGGCACGGACGCGGACGCAGGCACGGACGCGGGCACGGCAGATCGCGCGGCCGCCTCGACCGCGCGTCCCGCCGGAGCTTCGCTCGCGTATTTCACAACGCCATTGTTGCGTAATTCCCCGGGGAGGTACAAGCGAGGTCCCGGCGGCGGTCCGGTGGAGTGCGTCACTAAGGCACACCTAACCGAGATGCCCGGCCTGCCTGCGGCAAGAGGCCCGGGCCTGCCTGCGGAAACAAGGTCCGTCCCCGCCCTGCCCGCCGGCTCCCCCCGGGGGATTCGTAGACTGCCGGGCATGCGAGAAGAGCCCGCGGTCGACATCCTCGGCCTCGTCAAGCGGTACGGCTCGAAGACCGCCGTGGACGGGCTCGACCTGTCCATCGCGCGGTCCACCGTGACCGCCGTGCTCGGCCCCAACGGGGCAGGCAAAACGACCACCGTCGAGACCTGCGAGGGATACCGGCGGCCGGACGGCGGCACGGTCCGCGTCCTCGGCCTCGACCCCGTCACCCAGGCTGCCGCGCTGCGCCCCCGGATCGGCGTGATGCTCCAGTCCGGAGGGGTTTACTCCGGGGCGCGCGCAGAAGAGATGCTGCGCCACACCGCGGGCCTGTACGCCCACCCCCTCGACGTCGACCACCTCATAGAACGGCTCGGCCTCGGCTCCTGCGGCCGTACGACCTATCGCCGGCTCTCCGGCGGCCAGCAGCAGCGCCTCGCGCTCGCCATGGCCGTCGTCGGCCGCCCCGAACTGGTCTTCCTCGACGAGCCCACCGCCGGCCTCGACCCGCAGGCCCGGCGCGCCACCTGGGACCTCGTCCGCGATCTGCGCCGGGACGGCGTGACCGTCGTGCTGACCACGCACTACATGGACGAGGCCGAAGAGCTCGCCGACGACGTCGCGATCGTCGACGGCGGCAAGGTCATCGCCCAGGGCAGCCCGGAGCAGCTGTGCCGCGGCGGAGCCGAGAACACGCTGCGCTTCACCGGCCGCCCCGCGCTCGACCTGCCCTCGCTGCTCAAGGCGCTGCCCGCCGACTCCGCGGCCGACGAGCTGACCCCCGGCTCGTACCGCGTCACCGGCAAGATCGACCCGCAGCTGCTGGCCACCGTCGCCTCCTGGTGCGCCCAGAACGGCGTCATGCCGGACCGGATCTCGGTCGAGCGGCACACCCTGGAGGACGTCTTCCTCGAGCTGACCGGCAAGGAGCTGCGCGCGTGACCGCCCCGGGAACCTTCACCCCACAGCCGGGCCCGGCCCCGCTGCCGCGCATGATCCGCGCCCAGGCCGCCCTGGAGACCCGGATGCTGCTGCGCAACGGCGAGCAGCTGCTGCTGACCGTGATCATCCCGTCCCTGCTGCTGGTGCTGTTCAGCAGCGTCGACATCGTCGACACGGGCTCGGACGGCAAGACCGTGGACTTCCTCGCCCCCGGCGTCCTGGCGCTCGCCGTACTGTCCACGGCCTTCACCGGACAGGCCATCGCGACCGGCTTCGAGCGGCGGTACGGCGTCCTCAAGCGGCTCGGCGCCTCGCCGCTGCCGCGCTGGGCCCTGATGACCGCCAAGACCTGCTCGGTGCTGGTCACCGAGGTGCTGCAGATCGCGCTGCTGACCGTGATCGCCCTCGCCCTCGGCTGGTCCCCGCACGGCAACCCGCTCACCGTCGCGCTGCTGCTGCTCCTCGGCACGGCCGCGTTCTCCGGCCTCGGCCTGCTGATGGCGGGCACTCTCAAGGCCGAGGCGACCCTCGCGGCCGCCAACCTCGTCTTCCTGCTGCTGCTCGTCGGCGGCGGGGTGATCGTGTCGCTGGACAAGTTCCCGGACGCGGTGCGCGCCGTGCTGCAGCTGCTGCCGATCTCGGCCCTCTCGGACGGGCTGCGGGACGTGCTGCGGGACGGGGCGGGGGTGCCGTGGGGGGACCTGGGGATCCTGGCGGTGTGGGCGGTGCTGGGGCTGGGGGCGGCGGCGCGCTGGTTCCGCTGGGAGTAGTGGGACCCCTCGTGCCCCCCTCGTGAAAAGCTGCACAAGCGCCCGCATACGATGGGCGACGTGCCCTCTTCGCTGAACCCCCTCGAGCAGATCGCCCGCCGCTGGCAGCCGTCCGCGCGGTTCGTGGAGCGCGCCGCGCTCGCCGCCGTGGTGATGGCTGTGGTCATCGTGGTGACGGGTGGCGCGGTCCGGCTCACCCAGTCCGGGCTCGGCTGCCCGACCTGGCCGACCTGCACGGAGGACAGCCTGACGCCCACCCACGCGATGGGCATCAACGGCGTCATCGAGTTCGGCAACCGCATGCTGACGTATGTGCTGTGCGGGGTCGTCGGCCTGTTCATCATCGCGGCCCGGGCCCGTACGCCGATGCGCCGCTCCCTCACCAAGCTCGGCTGGGCCCAGTTCTGGATCGTCATGGGCAACGCCGTCGTCGGCGGCATCACGGTGCTCACCGGGCTCAACCCGTACATCGTCAGCTCGCACTTCCTGCTGTCCACGGCGCTGCTCACGGTCGCCGTGCTGACCTGGTGGCGGGCGCGCGAGGGCGACGCCGGGCCCCGCGACCTCGTCGCCCGGCCGGTGCGCCAGCTGTCCTGGCTGCTGGTCGGCGCGACCGGCGCGCTGATCGTGATCGGCACCGTGGTCACCGGGGCCGGGCCGCACGCGGGAGACGCCCAGAAGGTGCACCGCATCCCGCTGGACTGGCAGGAGATCACCCAGCTGCACGTGGACTTCGTCTACATCGTGCTGGGCCTCACCGCCGCCCTGTGGTTCACGCTGCGCGCCGTGAAGGCCCCGGCGGCGCCGCGCCGGCGGGTCCTCGAACTCCTCGTCGTGCTGCTCCTCCAGGGCGTGATCGGCTACATCCAGTACTTCACGCACCTGCCGGAGATCGTCGTCGGCATCCACATGTTCGGCTCGTGCCTCGTGTGGATCGCGGTGCTGCGGGTCCTGCTCTCCCAGCGCGAACGGGCCGAGCTTCCCGCGCCGGTCGCCGCCCCCGCGCCCGCCGCTCAGCCCGTGGCCGAGGCCGCCGCGTCCAGCCGGTAGACCCGGCGCGCGGTTCCGGCCGCGACGAGCGCGGCGATGCGCCGCGCCTCCGGCCGGGTGCAGAAGCCGTCGGCGACCCACTCGGCCGCCAGCCGCGCCATGGACCGTACGAACAGCCGGGCGCCGGTCACATACAGCTCGGGCAGCGCTCGCGCCCCGGTCGAGAACAGCAGCTTGCCGAACGGCGCCTCGCCAAGGGTCTCCCCCGGCCGGGGCCCCGCGTCCGCGTATACGTGCGCGAACGCGGCGGCCAGCTGGGCGGCGCGGCGGTGGTGCGGCCGGCAGGGCAGCAGCACCAGGTCGGTCCCGGCGCCCGCGGTGGCGCGCAGAAAGCCCGCGAGCGGCTGGGGGTCGGCGCAGTGCAGCTGTACGGGCAGTCCGGTCGCGACGGCGCTCCACAGCAGATGCTGGAGCAGCGCCGGATCGGCGGGGCGGGCGCGCGGGGTGCGCCCGCCGAGCCAGCGGTCCGCCGCCCGCCGCACCTCCCGGGGGTCCGGCGGGGTCTCGTCGCAGAAGGTGATGCCCACGGCAAAGGCGGTGACGTGCTGGGCCGCGGCGTACAGGGCTTCCGCGGTGTTGCCGATGAAGGAGTCGACCGAGCCCGAGGTGTCCGCGACCTCTTCGGCCAGCGGCTCCAGGCGGATGACCTCATGGACCGGGCCGTCCGCGGCCGCGGCCAGCTCGTCGGCCGAGGTGAGCTCGCCCGGCGACCCCGACTCCAGCAGGAAGGCGCCGATGCCCGCGCCGCGCAACAGCAGCCGCCCGGCGCGGTAGGCGCCCAGCTCGCGGCGGCGGGCGAGATAGCGGACGGGGGCGCAGTGGGCCTCCAGGCCGAGCAGCGGTGGGCACCAGCGGCGTACGGCCAGACCGGTCCAGCTGTCGAAGAAGGTGGTGCCGGCCGGGGCGGCGGTGCCGGAGCCCGCGGCGGCGGCGAGATGGGCTTCGAACGAGCCGAGGCCGAGCTCGCCGTGGAGGGCGCCGTGGCTGTGCTGGTCGATGAGCGGCGGCAGCGCTCTCGCCCAGGCGGAGGGTCTGTCCGCCGTGTCCAGGACGCCCGCCGTGTCCAGAACGGACTCACTGGCGGCGTCCGAGGGGGCCGGGTCGGCCGGAGTGCCCGTCGCCTCGTCCATCGCCGCCGCCTCCTCGCCGTCGGGCATCGAAGGGCTTAACGGGCGAAACGGTTATGAGGTGTCGCCGGGCCCACCTCGAGCCTGGCCCGCCCCGGCCTGGCTCGGCAAGGGCGCCCGCCGGGGACGGGAGGTTTCCCCTCCCTGCCCCTTCCCGATCCTGGGGCAAGCCCCCCTGCCGCCTCGGGGGCTCAGGGCCCCTGCCGGGCCAGGCCCCATGCCCGAGCCCAGCTCGGCCCCAGCCCGGTCGGCCGGGGCCATGGGCGGAGGCCCACCGCGCGGCGGAGCCGCATGCGGATGCCACGGGAAGGGGCGGGGCGGGGGAGAAACAGCCGCCGCGGCGCGGGCTACGTGTTGCTCGGGCCGCCGAGTTGGATGCCGGCCATACGGGTCCACTCGTACGGGCCGGTGCGGACCTTCGCGGCGAGTTCGCCGTCGAAGTCGTCGTGCAGGGTGATCCCCGCGGTCTCCGCGGCGCGGCGGGCGGTCTCGTAGGACGGGGCGACCAGGTTGCCCCAGTCGCCGTTGGCGCCGACGAGGGCGACGCGGACGGTGCCGCGGCCGATGTGGGCGAGCTGTCCCTCGGCGCTGCCGCCGTGGGACTGCGCGAAGGCCGTCATCTGGTGCGCGAGCCGCTTGGCCCGCTTCTCGGCCTTGGCCGACGCGGACTTGCTCGACGCGGACTTGCCCGGTGCGGACTCGTCCGACGGGCCTTCCGGGGCCGTCTGCGTGGTGTCTCCCATAAGGCCGATGCTACCGGCTGGTAATCAGCGCAGGAAGGGGTCCACGGCGACGGCGATGAACAGCAGCGACACATAGGTGATGGACCAGTGGAACAGCCGCATCTCCTTGAGCCCCGCCCCCGTGATCCCGGCCTTGGCGCGCGCCTGCAGCCCGTGCGCCTCCTTGAGCCAGAACGCGCCCAGCGCCGCGGCCACGACCGGGTAGAACCAGCCGGTGTAGCCGAGCGGCCACAGCAGCAGCGAGACGATGACCATGACCCAGCTGTAGAGGACGATCTGTCGGGCGACCACCTTGTTGCCCGCGACCACAGGCAACATGGGCACGCCCACGCGCTCGTAGTCGTCCTTCACCTTCATCGACAGCGGCCAGTAGTGCGGCGGCGTCCAGAAGAAGATGACGAGGAAGAGAATCGCCGAGGCCCAGGACACCGAATTCGTAACGGCCGACCATCCGATGAACACCGGCATACAGCCGGCGATGCCGCCCCACACGATGTTCTGCGCGGTACGCCGCTTGAGCCACATCGTGTAGACGACGACGTAGAAAACCAGCGCACCGAGGGACAGAATCGAGGACAGCGGATTGACCAGGAACCAGAACCAGGCGGTGGACCCGACGGTGAGCGCGAAGGCGAAGACCAGGCATTCGCGCGGCGAGACCATGCCGGTGACCAGCGGGCGCTGCGAGGTGCGGGCCATGAGCGCGTCGATGTCGCGGTCGTAATACATATTGAACGCGGCCGCGCCGCCGGCCGACAGATAGCCGCCGACGCAGGTGGCGAGCACCAGCCACAGATCCGGGACGCCCTTGGCGGCCAGGAACATCACCGGCACCGTCGTCATCAGCAGCAGCTCGATGACACGCGGCTTGGTCAGTGCCACGAAAGCCTTGACGCGGGCACCGAGCGGCCGGTGGCTCCGGCTCGAATCGAGCACCCCCGCAGGACGGGAATCGACGGCCGTCACGCACACCCCTGGTAGAAGCAAGAACCAGCAAGCACCGGACATGAAGAGCCGGTAAAGACTTGCGCGTACCACGCCACTCTAGACGTTGCGGATACGCCGCCCGCCGCCGGGGTCGGCTCGTGTTCGCCGAGCTCATGGCCCTCGGGGGAATGGCGCATCTCCGGCATTCGTTCCCGGGATGTCGGGTACTCGCTCGAAAAGATGAGCGTTCTTCCAGGGGTAGGCTCGACACCGCCGGTGTGCGCATCGTCGCCGGGATATAGACATTGTGGAGAGGAGCCCTGACTCAGGGTGAGCACGAAGCCGACTACCACAGACCTCGAGTGGACCGATGTGGACCAGCGTGCCGTGGACACGGCGCGTGTCCTGGCCGCGGATGCCGTACAGAAGGTCGGCAACGGCCACCCCGGCACCGCGATGAGCCTGGCCCCCGCCGCGTATCTGTTCTTCCAGAAGCTGATGCGGCATGACCCCTCCGACGCCGGATGGGTGGGCCGCGACCGGTTCGTGCTCTCCCCCGGCCACACCTCGCTGACCCTCTACGTCCAGCTGTACCTGGGCGGGTTCGGCCTGGAGCTGGAGGACCTGAAGTCGTTCCGCACCTGGGGCTCGCTGACCCCGGGCCACCCGGAGCACGGTCACACGGTCGGCGTCGAGACCACCACCGGCCCGCTGGGCCAGGGCGTCGCCAACGCGGTCGGCATGGCGATGGCCGCCCGTTACGAGCGCGGTCTGTTCGACCCGGAGGCGCCCGAGGGCACCTCCCCCTTCGACCACACCATCTGGGCGATCGTCTCCGACGGCGACCTGGAGGAGGGCATCTCCGCGGAGGCCTCCTCGCTGGCCGGCCACCAGAAGCTCGGCAATCTGATCGCGTTGTACGACGACAACCACATCTCGATCGAGGGCGACACCGCGACCGCCTTCTCCGAGGATGTGCTGAAGCGCTACGAGGCGTACGGCTGGCACGTCCAGCGCATCGAGCAGGCGGAGAACGGCGACTTCGACGTCCACACGCTGTACGCGGCGCTCAAGGCGGCGCAGGCCGAGACCGAGCGCCCCTCGATCATCGCCGCCCGTACGATCATCGCCTGGCCCGCGCCGAACGCGCAGAACACCGAGGCCGCCCACGGCTCGGCGCTCGGCGCCGACGAGGTCGCGGCGACCAAGCGCGTCATGGGCTTCGACCCCGAGAAGAGCTTCGAGGTCGAAGAGTCGGTCATCGCCCACACCCGCTCGCTGGCCGACCGCGGCCGCGAGGCCCGCGCCGCCTGGGACAAGAAGCTCCAGGACTGGCGGAACAACAACCCCGAGCGCGCCGCCGAGTTCGACCGGATCTCCGCCGGTGAGCTGCCCGCGGGCTGGGACAAGGCGATCCCGGTCTTCGAGCCGGGCAAGGACGTGGCCACCCGCAAGGCCTCCGGCCAGGTCCTCAAGGCGCTCGGCGGGGTGCTCCCCGAGCTGTGGGGCGGCTCCGCCGACCTCGCGGGCTCGAACCTCACCACCATCGACGCGTCCTCGTCCTTCCTCCCCAAGGACAACCCGCTTCCCGAGGCCGACCCGTACGGCCGCACGGTGCACTTCGGCATCCGCGAGCACGCCATGGGCTCGACCATGAACGGTGTGGCGCTGCACGGCAACACCCGTATCTACGGCGGCACCTTCCTGGTCTTCTCCGACTACATGCGCCCCGCCGTCCGGCTCGCCGCGCTGATGAAGCTCCCCGTCACCTATGTGTGGACGCACGACTCCATCGGCCTGGGCGAGGACGGCCCGACCCACCAGCCGGTCGAGCACCTGTCCGTGCTGCGCGCCATCCCGGGCCTGAACGTCGTCCGCCCGGCCGACGCCAACGAGACCGCCATCGCCTGGCGTGAGATCACCCGCCGCCACAGCGACCAGCCGGCCCCGCACGGCCTCGCGCTGACCCGGCAGAACGTGCCGACGTACGAGCCCAACGAGGACGCGGCCAAGGGCGGCTATGTGCTCGCCGAGGCTGAGGGCGGCACCCCGCAGGTGATCCTCATCGGCACCGGGTCCGAGGTGCAGCTCGCCGTCGAGGCGCGCGAGCGGCTGCAGACCGCCGGGATCCCGACCCGCGTGGTCTCGATGCCCTCGGTCGAGTGGTTCGAGGAGCAGGACCAGGCGTACCGGGACAGCGTGCTGCCGCCGTCGGTGAAGGCCCGGGTGGCGGTCGAGGCGGGCATCGGCCTGACCTGGCACCGCTTTGTGGGCGAAGCCGGCCGCATCGTCTCCCTCGAGCACTTCGGCGCCTCCGCCGACTACAAGGTGCTCTACCGGGAGTTCGGCCTGACCGCGGACGCTGTCGCCGCCGCCGCCCGCGAGTCGCTTGAGACCGCCGGGCGCTGACGCCGTATACGACCTTGTAGCGACGAGTAGGAGATGCAATCCCGATGACAGACGCACTCAAGCGGCTGGCCGACGCAGGCGTCGCGGTCTGGCTCGACGACCTTTCGCGCAAGCGCATCACGTCCGGCAACCTCGCCGAGCTGATCGACGAGAGCCATGTGGTGGGCGTGACCACCAACCCGTCGATCTTCCAGAAGGCGATCGCCGGCGCCGACGGCTACCAGCAGCAGGTGGCCGATCTCGCCACCCGCAAGGTCACCGTCGACGAGGCCGTACGCATGATCACCACGGCGGACGTCCGGGACGCCGCCGACATCCTGCGCCCGGTCTACGACGCGACCGGCGGCCAGGACGGCCGGGTCTCCATCGAGGTGGACCCGCGCCTGGCGCACAACACGGCGGCCACCATCGCCGAGGCCAAGCAGCTGGCCTGGCTGGTGGACCGGCCCAACACCTTCATCAAGATCCCGGCCACCAGGGCGGGCCTGCCCGCGATCACCGAGGTGATCGGGCTCGGCATCAGCGTCAACGTCACGCTGATCTTCTCGCTGGAGCGCTACCGCGAGGTCATGGACGCCTTCCTGGCCGGTCTGGAGAAGGCCAAGGCCGCGGGGCTCGACCTGCAGAAGATCCACTCCGTGGCGTCCTTCTTCGTGTCCCGCGTGGACACCGAGATCGACAAGCGCCTCGACAAGCTGGGCACCGACGAGGCCAAGGCGCTGCGCGGCAAGGCCGCCCTGGCCAACGCCCGCCTCGCCTACCAGGCGTACGAGGAGGTGTTCGGCTCGCACGACAAGTCGACGCCGGCGCCTGCGCGCTGGGCCGCCCTGGACCGGGCCAACGCCAACAAGCAGCGCCCGCTGTGGGCCTCCACCGGCGTCAAGGACCCGGCCTACAAGGACACGCTCTACGTGGACGACCTGGTCGCCCCGGGCACGGTGAACACCATGCCGGAGGCCACGCTGGAGGCCGTCGCCGACCACGGCGGGATCACCGGTGACACGGTGCGCGGTACATACGAGCAGGCCAAGGCCGATCTCGAAGCGCTCGCGGGCGTCGGAATCTCGTACGATGACGTTGTACAGCTCCTCGAGGACGAAGGCGTCGAGAAGTTCGAGACGTCCTGGAACGACCTGCTGAAGTCCACTGAGGCGGAGCTGGGCCGCCTCGCTCCTTCGGAGGCGTGAGAGACCTTGTCACTTTCCACGAGCGGAGCCAATCCGCTGCGTGACCCCCGGGACCGGCGGCTTCCGCGCATCGCGGGGCCGTCCGGCCTGGTCATCTTCGGCGTCACGGGCGACTTGTCCCGCAAGAAGCTGATGCCGGCCGTCTACGACCTGGCCAATCGCGGCCTGCTGCCGCCGGGCTTCTCGCTCGTCGGCTTCGCCCGCCGCGACTGGGAGAACGAGGACTTCGCCCAGGTCGTGCACGAGGCGGTCAAGGAACACGCCAGGACCCCCTTCCGTGAGGAGGTCTGGCAGCAGCTCGCCGAGGGTTTCCGCTTCGTGCCCGGCGAGTTCTCCGACGACGAGGCGTTCGAGAAGCTGCGGGAGACGGTCGACGAGCTGGACAAGGCGCGCGGCACGGGCGGCAACTTCGCCTTCTATCTGTCGGTCCCGCCGAAGTTCTTCCCCTCCGTCGTCCAGCAGCTCAAGAAGCACGGCCTGTCCTCCGGGCCCGGCGACTCCTGGCGGCGCGCCGTCATCGAGAAGCCCTTCGGTCACGACCTGACCAGCGCCCAGGAGCTCAACCAGGTCGTCCACGAAGTCTTCCGGCCGAGCGATGTCTTCCGGATCGACCACTACCTGGGCAAGGAGACGGTCCAGAACATCCTGGCGCTGCGCTTCGCCAACACCATGTTCGAGCCGCTGTGGAACCGGTCGTACGTCGACCACGTACAGATCACCATGGCCGAGGACATCGGCATCGGCGGCCGGGCCGGCTACTACGACGGCATCGGCGCCGCGCGCGACGTCATCCAGAACCACCTGCTGCAGCTCCTCGCGCTGACCGCCATGGAGGAGCCCTCCTCCTTCGACGCCACCGCGCTGGTCACCGAGAAGCTCAAGGCGCTCAAGGCCGTCAAGCTGCCGAGGGAGCTGGGCAAGCACACCGTGCGCGGTCAGTACGCCCACGGCTGGCAGGGCGGCGAAGAGGTGCTGGGCTATCTGGAGGAGGACGGCATCGACCCCAACTCCAAGACCGACACCTACGCCGCGATCAAGCTGGAGATCGACAACCGCCGCTGGGCGGGCGTCCCCTTCTACCTGCGCGCGGGCAAGCGGCTCGGGCGGCGGGTCACCGAGATCGCGGTGGTCTTCCAGCGCGCCCCGCACTCCCCCTTCGACACCACCGACACCCAGGAGCTCGGGGAGAACGCCCTGGTCATCCGGGTGCAGCCGGATGAGGGCATCACCATCAGGTTCGGCTCCAAGGTGCCCGGCACCTCCATGGAGATCCGGGACGTGACGATGGACTTCGCCTACGGCGAGTCCTTCACCGAGTCCAGCCCCGAGGCCTACGAGCGGCTGCTGCTCGACGTTCTGCTCGGCGACGCCAACCTCTTCCCCCGTCACCAGGAGGTGGAGGAGTCCTGGCGGATCCTCGACCCCGTCGAGGCCTACTGGGACGGGCACGGCAAGCCCGAGCAGTACACGGCGGGCACCTGGGGGCCGAAGGCTGCGGACGAGATGCTCGCACGAGACGGACGGAGCTGGCGTCGGCCATGAACATCGATCTCACCGACACCACGTCCAGCCAGGTCAACGCTGCTCTGGTGCAGGCGCGGAGGGCGGCGGGGATACCGGCCGTGGGCATGGTGCTCACCCTCGTCATCGTCACCGACGAGGGCAATCACTACGACGCGCTGAAGGCCGCGAGCGAGGCGTCCAAGGAGCACCCCTCGCGCATCCTGGTCGTCATCAAGCGGCCGGGGCGCTCGCCGCGCGACCGCAAGACGGCCCGGCTGGACGCGGAGGTGCGGATCGCCGGCGAGAGCGGCACCGGCGAGACGGTGCTGCTGCGGCTGCACGGCGAGCTCGCGGGCCACGCCCAGTCGGTGGTGCTGCCGCTGCTGCTGCCGGACGCCCCGGTGGTGCTGTGGTGGCCGGACGACGCGCCGGAGCACCCCAGCGAGGACCTGCTGGGCCGGCTGGCCGCCCGCCGGATCACCGACGCCCAGGCCACCGAGGACCCGGTGGCCACGCTCGCGCTGCGGGCCAGGACGTACACCCCGGGCGACACCGACCTGGCCTGGACCCGCATCACGCCGTGGCGCAGTGTGCTGGCCGCGGCGCTCGACCAGAAGCACTCGGCGATCACCTCCGCGGTGGTCGAGGGCGAGGCGTACAACCCCAGCGGTGAACTGCTGGCCCTGTGGCTGGCCGAGCGGCTGCGGGTCCCGGTGCAGCGGCAGGTCACGGACGGCCCGGGGCTGACCGCGGTGCGGCTGGAGACGGCCGACGGCACGATCTGCCTGGACCGGGCGAACGGATCGCTGGCCGAACTGGCGATGCCAGGGCAGCCGGACCGGCATGTCGCGCTGCAGCGGCGGGACAAGTCGGAGCTGATCGCGGAGGAGCTGCGGCGTCTGGACCCGGACGAGATGTACGCCTCGGCGGTGAAGTTCGGGGTGAGCAGGCTCGGCAAGGGCATCAGCGGCGCGGCCGGACAGCCCGCGGCGCGGGCCGGTGCCGGTACCACGGGCGGTGCTTCCGCGGGCGGCGCTGCTGCGAGTGGGAGCAGCGGTAAGGCCGGTGGCGGGGCCCGTCCGGAGCCTGCGCACAAGGCGGCCGGGGCCCCGGCGCGTACGGCCGGCGGCGCCGGTGACGCGGGGACGGGCGGCGCGGGCAGCGCAACCGACAGTGTGGCGTCGTGACTGCTCCCCAGGTCGTGGTCCATCGCGACAAGGAACTGATGGCGCAGGCCGCGGCGGCCCGGCTGATCACCAAGATCGTGGACGCCCAGTCCGCCCGCGGCTCGGCCTCGGTCGTGCTGACCGGCGGGCGCAACGGCAACGGCCTGCTGGCCGCGCTCGCCGAGGCGCCCGCCCGGGACGCCGTGGACTGGTCGCGGCTCGATCTGTGGTGGGGCGACGAGCGGTTCCTGCCGGAGGGCCACCCGGACCGCAATGTCACCCAGGCGCGGGAGGCACTGCTGGACTCGGTGGGTCTGGACCCGGCCCGGGTGCACCCGATGCCGGCCTCCGACGGCCCGTGGGGCAGCGAGGTGGAGGCCGCCGCGGAGGCGTACGCCGAGGAGCTGGACCGGGCCGCGCGGCCGGAGAACCACGGCGCGGTGCCGTCCTTCGATGTGCTGCTGCTGGGCGTCGGCCCGGACACCCATGTGGCCTCGCTCTTCCCGGAGCTGCCCGGCGTACGGGAGGCCGAGCGGACGGTGGTGGCGGTGCGCGGTGCGCCCAAGCCGCCGCCCACCCGGGTCTCCCTGACCCTGCCCGCGATCCGCGCGGCGCAGGAGGTCTGGCTGCTGGCGGCGGGCGAGGACAAGGCCAAGGCGGTGACGATCGCGCTGTCGGGGGCCGGGGAGATCCAGGCCCCGGCCGCGGGCGCGTACGGCCGCCGCCGCACGCTGTGGCTGCTGGACCGGGCCGCCGCGGCGGGGCTGCCGCGCGAGCTGTATCCCCCGGCGTCGCCCTGACGGGGCGCGAGACACAGCCGTACGGGCCGACTGGGCGGAAACCCGGTCGGCCCGTACGGCGTCTTATGGGGCCTCAGCGCCCGCGCAGCGAGCGGTACGTGGCGACCAGCCGCGCCGTGGAGGCGTCGAGCCCCGGCACCTCGGCGCCCTCGGTGAGGGCGGGCTCGACGCGCTTGGCGAGGACCTTGCCGAGCTCGACCCCCCACTGGTCGAACGAGTCGATGTTCCAGACGGCGCCCTGGACGAACACCTTGTGCTCGTAGAGTGCGATCAGCTGGCCGAGCACCGAGGGGGTCAGCTCGGCGGCCAGGATCGTGGTGGTGGGGCGGTTGCCGGGGAAGGTCTTGTGCGGCACCAGCTCCGGCGCCACCCCCTCGGCGGCCACCTCCTCCGCCGTCTTGCCGAACGCCAGCGCCTGGCCCTGGGCGAAGAGATTGGCCATCAGCAGGTCATGGTGGCCGGCGAGCTTCGGAGACAGGTCGGCCACCGGGTTGGCGAAGCCGATCAGATCGGCCGGGATCATCTTGGTGCCCTGGTGGAGCAGCTGGTAGTAGGCGTGCTGACCGTTGGTGCCGGGGGTGCCCCAGACCACCGGGCCGGTCTGCCAGTCGACCGGATTTCCCTCGCGGTCCACCGACTTGCCGTTGGACTCCATGTCCAGCTGCTGCAGATACGCGGTGAACTTCGACAGATAGTGCGAGTACGGCAGCACGGCATGCGCCTGCGCGTCGAAGAACTGCCCGTACCAGACGCCCAGCAGCCCGAGCAGCAGCGGCGCGTTCTCCTCAGGCGGGGCGCAGCGGAAGTGCTCGTCGACGAGGTGGAAGCCGGCCAGCATCTCGCGGAAGTGCTCCTGGCCGATGGCGATCATCAGGGACAGGCCGATGGCCGAGTCGAAGGAGTAGCGCCCGCCGACCCAGTCCCAGAACTCGAACATGTTGTCGGTGTTGATACCGAACTCGGCGACTTTCACCGCGTTGGTGGAAAGCGCCACGAAGTGCTTGGCGACCGCCTCCTGGCCCGCCTCGAGACCCCTCAGCAGCCAGCGGCGGGCGGAGGTGGCGTTGGTGATGGTCTCGATGGTGGTGAAGGTCTTGGAGGCGACGATGAACAGCGTCTCGGCCGGGTCGAGCCCGCGCAGCGCCTCATGCAGATCCGCCCCGTCGACATTGGAGACGAAGCGGAACTCCAACTCGCGGTGGGTGTAGGCGCGCAGCGCCTCGAAGGCCATCGCCGGGCCCAGGTCGGAGCCGCCGATGCCGATGTTGACGATGTTCTTGATGCGCTTGCCGGTGTGGCCGGTCCACTCCCCCGAGTGGATCCGGTCGACGAACGGGCCCATCTTGGTGAGCACCGCGTGCACTTCGGGGATGACGTCCTTGCCGTCGGCCTCGATGACCGCGGAGTGGGGCGCGCGCAGGGCGATATGGAGCACCGAGCGGTCCTCGGTGGTGTTGATCTTCTCGCCCCGGAACATGGCGTCCCGCAGCTCTGTCACCCCGGTCGCCTGGGCCAGCTCCCGCAGCAGGCGCAGGGTCTCGTCGGTCACCAGATGCTTGGAGTAATCCAGGTGAAGGTCGCCGACCGACACGGTGAACCGCTCCGCGCGCTCGGGATCCTGGGCGAACAGCTCGCGCAGCTGTGCGTCACCCAGCTCCCGGCGGTGTGCGGCCAGTGCGTTCCACTCCGGCAGCTGGTCGAGCCTGCCGCGGCCATCTGCGTTCATCTCGGAATCAGCCCACTTCTCATCGGTGCCTGGCCCCCGTGGCCCCCAACCTAGTTGATCGGGGAGCGCATACCGGGGACGAGGGCCACCAGTCCGCCGGCGAAGAGCGCGGCGGCCGCCAGCGCCGGTGCGTTCAGCCCCCATGCCCCGGCTATGACCCCGCCGAGCAGGGCGCCGAGCGGGGCGCCGGCGGTCGACAGCGTACGGAAGGCGGCGCTGACCCGGCCCAGCATCTCGGCCGGGCTGCGCTGCTGCATCATCGTCACCTCCGTGACGTTCCAGATGATCCCGGCGAAGCCGAAGACGCCGAAGGCGGCAGCGGCGGCCGGCAGCTCGCGGATGGTGCCCAGAGCGAGGAGGGCGGCGATCTGGACGAGGCCGCACACCATGATCGTGGGGGCGCGGCCCAGCCGCTCCGCCACCCGCGCGGCCATCAGCCCGCCGATCACACTGCCGATCCCGTAGACCGTGATGACGGCTGCATAGCCCGCGTCCCCGGCGCCCAGCCATCCGGTGACATGCAGCACCAGCGTGGCGATGAGGGCGCCGATGCCCACATTGCACAGCGTGGTGGACACACACAGCGCCCGCAGCAGCCGGTCCCGCCACAGCACCCCGATGCCCTCGGCCATGTCCTTCCGTATCGTGCGCCCCGGCGCCCGGAGCTCCCGCTGCGGCGCCTGCGCCCGCCCACCCAACGACGCGACCAGCGCGGCGGCGGCGAGATAGGTGGCCGCGTCGGCCGCGTACGGCACGGCGGCGCCAAGGCCCAGGGCCACCGGCACCAGCGGCGCGCCCACGAACCGGCCCATGACCTCCTGCCCGGTCATCAGGCGTGCGTTGGCCCGGCTCAGGGTCTCCGGCGCCACCACGGACGGCAGCAGGGCCGTTGCGGCGTTGTCGAAGAGGGTCTGCAGGGTGGTGAGCGCGAAGGCGAGGGCGAGCAGCAGGCCGATCGTGGCATGCCCCAGCCATACGGCGACGGCGAAGGCGGCCATCAGCACGCCGCGCGCCACATCCACCGCCCACATCGCCCGCCGCTGGTCCACCCGGTCGGCGATGGCCCCGCCTAGCAGCCCGAACAGCAGCCACGGCAGAAAGCCGCACGCGGTCACCAGCGAGACCAGCACCGGGGAGTCGGTCAGCGAGACGGCCAGCAGCGGAAGCGCCGCCCCGCGCAGCGCGTCCCCGAACCGGGACACCACCGCGGCCCCCCACAGCCGCCCGAAACCACCCCGCCACGCGAGCGGTACACCCCGCTTCGCGCCCCGCTCACCGGCCTCCACCGCGGCCATGACGCCCCTCCCCAACCACGGCACCGCCCCGCACGGCACCCCACGTCACGACCGTAGCCCCCACCACTGACAACGGCCCGGCCGCGCACCCCCGTCAGAGGTGCCCGGCCGGGCCGTCGTACTGTGCGTCGTCCCGCCTGCCGCTCAGATCTCGCCGCGGAGCTTGGCGAGAGCCTCGGCGAGGATCGCCTCGCCGTCGGCGTCGCTCCGCCGCTCCCGCACATACGCCAGATGCGTCTTGTACGGCTCGGTGCGCGGCGGGTCCGGCGGGTTGTCCCGGTCCTTGCCGGCCGGGAAGCCGCAGCGGGGGCAGTCCCAAGTGTCCGGGATCTGCGCGTCGCTGGCGAAGCTCGGCACGGTCTCGTGCGCGTTCGAGCACCAGAAGGAAATGCGCAGGCGAGGCGCCGATTCGCCTCGCTCCGCTTCTCCCATCGGCCCCGCTCCGACCCGACTTCCACGGATCGCGTTGCCACTTGCCACGGTCGTAACTCCCTGCGTGATGGTGCCGCGAAGCATTGGTAGGCAGCTCCGCTGCCGGGCGCCCCAGTCTACGTAAGGCCCAACGCGCGTCCAATGAGAGGAGTTACACCCTCCCCCGGCCCTCGGCCGGGAGGTACCCCCGAGGACGCAAGCCCATGATAAGCCGCGCTCGCGACGGTGCGTCAGCTATCGGCTCAATCGAGCTTGATCAGCAGGCCGAGCACCACGATGCAGACGAACCACAGCAGGCCGATGACGACGGTGATCCGGTCCAGGTTGCGCTCGGCGACCGAGGAGCCGCCCACGGAGGACTGCATACCGCCACCGAACATGTCGGACAGACCTCCGCCCTTCCCCTTGTGCATGAGCACCAGCATCATCAGCAGGACGCTGAAGATGATGAGGGCGATCGAGAACCCCATGACCACGGCTGGAACCAACTCTCTCGGGCTTGGACGGGACGGTAAAGAACGGTAAGGAGCGGGGGCCGGGCAGTGCCTTCCGCACCACCTCGACCCCCGCCAGGGTACGACGAGTGGCCTGCTACGGCCTACTCACCGGCCTACTCACCGGTCTGCTCACTGATCTGTCACTGGTCGCGGAACCGGACGATCTTGACGAAGTCGTCCGCGTCCAGGCAGGCACCGCCGACCAGCGCGCCGTCCACGTCCGGCTGCGCCATGATCGCGGCGACGTTTCCGGACTTCACCGAGCCGCCGTACTGGATCCGGACCTTGTCGGCCAGCTCCTGGCTGTAGAGCTCGGCCAGGCGGCCCCGGATGGCCCCGCAGACCTCCTGGGCGTCCTCGGGGGTGGCCACCTCACCGGTGCCGATGGCCCAGACCGGCTCGTACGCGATCACGATCCGCTCGGCCTGCTCGGCCGGGACGTCCTTCAGGCCCCCGTCGAGCTGCGCGAGCGTGTGCGCGACCTGGTTGCCCGCCTTGCGCACCTCCAGGCCCTCGCCGACGCACAGGATGGGGGTGACGTCGTTCTTGAAGGCGGCCTTGACTTTGGCGTTGCACAGCTCGTCGGTCTCGCCGTGGTACTGGCGCCGCTCGGAGTGGCCGACCGCCACATAGGAGCACCGCAGCTTGGCGAGCATCGCGCCGGAGATCTCCCCGGTGTACGCGCCGGAGTCGTGCGCCGAGATGTCCTGGGCGCCGTACTTGAGCTTGAGCTTGTCGCCCTCGACCAGGGTCTGCAGCGTCCGGAGGTCCGTGAACGGCGGCAGGACCGCGACCTCGACGGCCTCGTAGTCCTTGTCGGTGAGCGAAAAAGTGATCTTCTGGACGTGGGCGATGGCCTCGAGGTGGTTGAGGTTCATCTTCCAGTTGCCCGCGATCAGCGGGGTGCGGTCACTCACGGTGTTCAGTCCTCCAGTGCGGCAAGGCCGGGGAGCGTCTTGCCCTCGAGGTATTCGAGGCTCGCTCCGCCGCCGGTCGAGATGTGGCCGAAAGCATTCTCGTCGAAGCCCAGGATCCGTACGGCGGCGGCGGAGTCCCCGCCGCCCACCACGGTGAAGGCCGGGCTCTCGACCAGCGCCTGGGCGACGGCCTTGGTGCCCTCGGCGAAGTCGGGGTGCTCGAAGACGCCCATCGGGCCGTTCCAGAAGACGGTGGCGGCGTCGGCCAGCTTCGAGGCGTACAGCTCGCAGGTCTCCGGGCCGATGTCGAGACCCATCTGGCCGGCCGGCATCTCCGCGGCGGGGACGGCCTGGGGGTGGGCCGGGGCCTTCGTCTTCAGGTCCGGGAACTCGGGGCCCACCAGGACGTCGACGGGGAGCACGAACTCCACGCCGCGCTCCTTGGCGCGCGCCAGATACTCCTGGACGGCCTCGATCTGGTCGTCCTGGAGCAGCGAGGTGCCGATCTCGTGGCCCTGGGCCTTGAGGAAGGTGTACGCCATGCCGCCGCCGATGAGGATGCGGTCGGCCCGCTCCAGGAGGTGGTCGATGACGCCGAGCTTGTCGGACACCTTGGCGCCACCGAGGACCACCGCGTACGGGCGCTTCACGTCCTCGGTGAGCTGCTTAAGGACGTTCAGCTCGGCGGCGATCAGATCGCCCGCGGCATGCGGCAGCCGCGCCGGGAGGTCGTACACGGAGGCGTGCTTGCGGTGCACCGCGCCGAAGCCGTCGCCCACGTACAGGTCCGCGAGGCCGGCGAGCTGATCGGCGAAGGCGCCGCGCTCGGCGTCGTCCTTGCTGGTCTCACCGGCGTTGAAGCGCAGGTTCTCCAGCAGCACCACATCGCCCTCGCCGAGCCCGGCCACCGCCTCGCGGGCGCTGTCCCCGACCGTGTCGGTCGCGAACGCGACCTGCTTGCCGAGGAGTTCGCCGAGCCGCCGGGCGACCGGGGCGAGCGAGAAGCGGGGCTCGGGCGCGCCCTTGGGCCGGCCCAGGTGGGAGGCGACGATCACCTTGGCGCCCGACTCGGTGAGCTTGGCGATGGTCGGCACGGCGGCGCGGATACGGCCGTCGTCGGTGATCGTCTCGCCGTCGAGCGGAACGTTCAGATCGGCGCGGACGAAGACCCGCTTCCCGGCGACCTGAAGATCGTCAATCGTCTTCACAGAGGACTCCTAGTTCATGGGACAGGGCCCGTACGACAGCGTCGTACCGGGCCCTGTCCTGGCTCATCTCGACAGCGGTCAGAGCTGGTTGCCGACGAAGACGGTCAGGTCGACGAGGCGGTTGGAGTAGCCCCACTCGTTGTCGTACCAGCCGATGACCTTGACCTGCTTGCCCTGGGCCATGGTCAGCGAGGAGTCGAAGGTGCAGGAGGCCGGCCAGTTGACGATGTCCGAGGAGACGATCTCGTCCTCGGTGTACTCGAGGATGCCCTTGAGCTGGCCCTCGGCGGCCTTCTGGAAGGCGGTGTTGACCTCGTCCCTGGTGACCTCGCGGTCCAGCTCGACGACCAGGTCGGTGACCGAGCCGGTGGGCACCGGGACCCGCATGGCGATGCCGTCCAGCTTGCCCTTGAGCTGCGGGAGCACCAGGGCGGTGGCCTTCGCCGCACCGGTCGAGGTCGGGATGATGTTCTCCGCGGCGGCCCGCGCGCGGCGCAGGTCCTTGTGCGGGAAGTCCAGGATGCGCTGGTCGTTGGTGTACGCGTGCACCGTGGTCATCAGACCCTTGGTGATGCCGAAGGCCTCGTCGAGGACCTTGGCCATCGGCGCGACACAGTTGGTGGTGCAGGACGCGTTGGAGATGACGTGGTGGTTGGCGGCGTCGTACTTTTCCTGGTTGACGCCCATGACGATGGTGATGTCCTCGCCCTTGGCGGGCGCGGAGATCAGGACCTTCTTGGCACCGGCGGCCAGGTGCTTCGCGGCGTCGTCGCGCTTGGTGAAGATGCCCGTCGACTCGATGACGATGTCGGCGCCGAGCTCCGCCCAGGGCAGCTTGGCCGGGTCCCGCTCGGCGAACGTCTTGAACGTCTGGTTGCCGACGGTGATGGTGTCGTCGGTGTGGCTGACCGCCTGCTTCAGCCGACCCAGGATGGTGTCGTACTTGAGCAGGTGGACCAGAGTGGCGTTGTCGGTCAGGTCGTTGACACCGACGATCTCGATGTCCGCACCCTGGTCCAGGAGCGCGCGGAAGTAGTTGCGTCCGATGCGGCCGAAGCCGTTGATGCCTACGCGGATCGTCACGAACCGATCTCCTCGTTGGTGTGCCGGTATGGACGCCGGCGAGCGTTATTGGATGTCCCCGACCGCATCCGACCCTACCGCTATCACGGGACGTACGTGACATTGGCACCGTCGGCCCGCGACCACTGAAAAGTGGTACGGACCGACGGCCTCGGTTTACCCATCAGTCACTTTCTGTCACGAATGGTCAACGCCGCAGCGCACGCAGCGCGGCCCCCACGAGCCGCGTCCGCTCGGCGGCGCCGGGGATGTGTTCCAGGCCGAAGCCGAGGAGCACGGTGTCCCGGGTGGTGACCGCGGCCGAGGTGTGGAACAGCTCCCGCGACCGGGTCCAGTCGGCGGAGTTCGCCGGGCTGCCGGCCGGCGCGCCGGGCACCGCCCAGGGGCCGAGCGCCGTCTCGAAGCCCTCCTGGTCCCGCTCGGCGCCGCCGACGACGAGCGCGGTGCTGTCGGCCAGGACGCCGAGCCCGCCCGTACCGGAGTCGGTCACATACGAGATGGACAGCTCGACCTTTTTGCCCGCGTAGCCGCTCAGGTCCACGGAGACGGGCCGCCAGCCCTCCGAGGAGCCGTTGAAGGCGTTCCACTTGCCCGTGGTCCCGCCCGCCTCACAAGCGTTCGCACCACGGGTCAGATAGTGCGCCAGGAACGGGTGCAGCGTCAGATAGCAGTCGTCCGGGGCGGTGGTGGAGGTGGCGCCATTGGCGTCGGGCAGGGTGGTCCAGTCGTCCTGGCCCACGGTGTGCGCCTCGACGATCGCATAGTCGTATCCGGGTTCGGTGTCATAGCTGAGCCGGAACCGCAGACTCGGCTTGTCGGCCGCGGCGTCCCCGGTCAGATCGACGGTGCGGGACAGCCGCATCCAGGAGCGGTCCCGGTGCAGCGCCGCCGCCATCCACTCGCCGTCGTACGGCTGGAACGGGCTGCGCGCGCCCGGGTAGTCGCCCGCGGCCGCGCTGCGGAACTGCGGGAACTGCTCCGGCGGCAGCGCGTCGGAGGTGACGGTGTACCCGCCCGCAGCGTCCAGGGGGTTGTCCGCGGCGTCGGCAAGGGTGGCGTCCGTGCCCGCGAGGGCACCGGCGCCCCGGAAGCTCGGCGGGGACGTCAGCGACAGACGGCGGTCGGCGCCCAGGTAGTACTGGCTGAAGTCGTCGGTGTCGGCCGGGCCGACCACGGAGCTGCCGCCCGCCCGCTCTCCGCTGGTGATGAGCTTGCCGCCCTCGTTGAGGAAGTCGCGCACCGCGAGCAGGGTCGCGCCGCCGGGCCGCTGGGCGCCGGTGTACCAGTACACGGTCTTGAAGTGGCTCAACACCCCCAGGGCGTGCGGCGCGCCCTGGGTGGCGACGTCCCATACGGCGGACTTGCGGCCGTTGTCGGCGAGCGCCTTGGTGTACGCGGCGGTGTGCCGGGCCGCGGTGGTGCCGCCCTCGTCGGCGATCACCAGGGTGTCGGCGCGCGGCCGCTCGGCGACGCGGTAGGTGAAGGGTTTGCTCGCGGTCGGCTCGCCCTTGGCGGTGCGGCCGGTGAACCAGACCTCCACCGTGTCGCCGGCGTCCGCGCCCTTGACCGTGGCGCGGTACTGGTCGAAGCGGATGTTGTCCTCGCCGCCGTAGGTCTCGCCGCCCTTCCAGGGCCCCAGCGGGGCGGTACGGGTGCGGCCGCCGTCGACGCGGTAGTTGAGCTTCTTGCCGCGCACGCTCTTGCGGGCGGTCACCGAGACCTCCTGGCCGGCGCCGCGGGCGTAGGAGGTGGTGAAGGCGTCCGGGGTGAAGTCGGGGGCGTCGATGCCGACCGGGGAGTTGGGCCGGTCGGGGTGTTCGGCGGTCTCGGCGACGGCGAGCGCGAACGGGATGTTCTTGGCGAACTCTTCCTGGATGAGCTTTTTGTCGTCCGGGAAGGTGAAGATGGACTCGCAGTCGCCGGGCAGCCAGGCGTCGTCGGGGTCGACGGCGGAGGCCGTCTGACAGGTCGACATCTCCGGGGTGAACATCATCATCCCGTTGACGTTGGCCGCGTGGCCGTCGGCCTCGCCGTTGGTGGTGTAGAGCTCGGAGGAGACCTGCGGGTGGTAGCCGGGGATCGCGGACTTCTCCGGGGTGCCGGCGAGGGACTTGTAGAGGATGTCGTCGGGGGTGGGGGTCGCGACCTGCCAGCCGACGCCGTAGAGCAGCAGTTCGGCGGCCGAGTGGTAGTTGATGCCGTACTCGAAGCCGATGCGCTTCTCGAAGGCGTCCAGCGCCTTGGTCTCCGGCTCGGAGCCGGGGCTCGGGCCGCGGTAGACCTCCTCGGCCGGGTCGGGGGACGAACCCTCGTTGTCGTAGCCCCACTTGTAGCGGAAGTTGCGGTTGAGGTCGACGCCGTCGCCCGTGGTGATCTTGCCGTCGCCGTCGTTGTCGCGCAGATTCTTGCGCCACTGCCGGTTCTCGGGGCTCTGGTGGGTGAAGTCGTAGCCGTCCGGGTTGGCGGAGAGGACGAACCACAGCTCCGTACGGTCCACGATCTTGGTGACGCGGTCGTCCTTGCCGTAGTTGTCGAGGTAGTAGTGCATCAGCCGGCGGGTCATCTCCGGGGTGATCCACTCACGGGCGTGCTGATTCGACATATAGAGCACCGAGGGCTTGGTGCCGTCGGGGGTACGGTCGGCGCCCTTGCTGAGCTTGAGGGCGAGGATGTCGTTGCCGCGCACGGTCTTGCCGATGCTGACGACCTTGGTCAGCCCGGGGTGCGCCTGGCCGGTCTCGACGATCTCCTGCTTGAGGCCGCCCTCGCCGCTGTACGGGCGGAAGACGCCGTCGCCCGCGGCCTTGACCCGGTTCACGGCCTTCCGGGAGATCTCCTTGCGGGTGAGTCGGACGCCCTGCCCGCGCAGCGCCTCCGCCTGCTTGCCGGTGAGGTAGAGCTCGGCCTGCCCGGTCCCCTTCCGCGGCAGCCGCTCGCCCAGCTCATGCCCGTCGGCTCCGGCCTTGAGCAGCAGCGGCACCTGAGCCCGGGTCACCTGGGCGGTCCATACCGACAGCCCCTCGTCGGCGGCTTGAGGCCGCGGCCTGGCCTGTGCCGTGGAGGTCGCCGCCACCCCTCCCAGCAGCAGCGAGGCCACCGCGATGATCGATCCGGCCTTGTGTCTTGTCATGAGCCCCCCTTGTCGCATCGGTCTTGTCCCATCGGTGCGCAGGCGCCTAAGACTTGTCACACCCCATGATCATGTCAATGCCATCGCAAGACCGTCATACGACACGAAAAGGGCAGCGAAAAACCCCCGGCTTCGCCGTGGAAGCCGGGGGCGGGAGAGGTCAGTCGTGCGGTCAGCCGACCATGCCCTCGGCCATCTCCTCGGTCAGGCTCGACTCCGTACCGGGGATCCCGAGGTCCTGGGCGCGCTTGTCCGCCATGGCCAGCAGGCGGCGGATACGGCCCGCGACGGCGTCCTTGGTCAGCGGCGGGTCGGCGAGCGCGCCCAACTCCTCCAGGGACGCCTGCTTGTGCTCCATGCGCAGCCGGCCGGCCGCGGCCAGGTGCTCGGGCACCTCCTCGCCCAGGATCTCCAGCGCGCGCTGCACCCGGGCCCCGGCGGCGACGGCGGCCCGGGCCGAGCGGCGCAGATTGGCGTCGTCGAAGTTGGCGAGCCTGTTGGCGGTGGCGCGGACCTCGCGGCGCATCCGGCGCTCCTCCCACGCGAGCACCGACTCATGGGCGCCGAGCCGCGTCAACAGCGCGCCGATGGCATCACCGTCACGGACGACAACGCGGTCAACACTGCGCACCTCCCGCGCCTTGGCGGCGATCTGCAGCCGGCGCGCCGCGCCGACCAGCGCGAGCGCGGCCTCGGGGCCGGGGCAGGTCACCTCGAGCGAGGAGGAGCGGCCGGGCTCGGTGAGCGAGCCATGGGCGAGGAAGGCCCCGCGCCAGGCGGCCTCGGCGTCACAGGTCGCACCCGAGACGACCTGCGGCGGCAGCCCGCGGATCGGCCGGCCGCGGCCGTCGACCAGCCCGGTCTGCCGGGCCAGCTGGTCACCGCCCGCCACCACCCGCACCACATAGCGGCTGCCGCGGCGCAGCCCGCCGGGCGCCATCACCACCAGATCGGAGGAGTGCCCGAAGATCTCCAGGATGTCTTTGCGCACTCTTCGGGCCGCGATGCCCGTATCCAGCTCCGCCTCGATCACGATGCGCCCGCTGACCAGGTGCAGCCCGCCCGCGAACCGCAGGATCGCCGAGACCTCCGCTTTCCGGCAGCAGGTGCGGGTGACGGGGAGCCGGGAGATTTCGTCCTTCACCGCTGCCGTCATCGCCATGGGCCGATCCTTCCATGCATCCGAAAAATACGGTCGTACGCGGCCGCCAGAAGCTCCGGGTCGTGTTTCGGGGAGCCGTCGGGCCTGGCCACCGGCGCCAGCTCGACCGTGCCGCCCAGCCGCTTCGCGGCGTCGCACAGACTGCTCTGGTCGGGGACGGCGGCCTGGTCGGCCAGCACCACGTCGAAGGCGAGTTTAGGGGCGTGTCGGGCCAAAACCTCCAAATGACGCTGCGGGGAGAAGCCGTCGGTTTCACCGGGCTGGGGGGCCAGGTTCAGTGACAGGACCCGTCGGGCCTTGGTGTCGGTGAGCGCTTCCAGCAGCTCGGGGACCAGTAGATGCGGAATCACGGAGGAGAACCAGGAGCCGGGGCCCAGCACCACCCAGTCGGCGTCCAGGACCGCCTCGACGGCCTCGGGGACGGCCGGCGGACCGCCCGGCACCAGATGGACCGACTGCACCTCGCCGGGGGTGAGCGCGACGGTGGCCTGCCCGCGCACCGTGGTGATCTCGTCCGGGTGGTCCGGGTCATGGCCGCGGACGAACGCCTGGAGCTCCAGCGGGACCGCCGACATGGGCAGCACCCGGCCGTGCGCGCCCAGCAGCTTGCCGACCAGGTCCAGGGCCTTGACATGGTCGCCCAGCTGCTCCCAGAGGGCGACGATCAGGAGATTGCCGACCGCGTGGCCGTGCAGTTCGCCCTCGCTGGCGAAGCGGTGCTGGATGACCCGGGCCCAGGTCTGGCCCCAGTCGTCGTCGCCGCACAGCGCGGCCAGCGCCTTGCGCAGATCGCCGGGCGGCAGCACACCGAGCTCATCGCGCAGCCGTCCGCTGGAGCCCCCGTCGTCGGCGACGGTGACGACGGCGGTCAGATCGCCGGTGATCCGGCGCAGGGCGGCGAGCGAGGCGGACAGCCCCATCCCGCCACCGAGCGCGACCACCTTGGGCTGCGCTCCTCTGCTGGTACGGGATCCGACCAGCCGCCGCAGCCGTCTGGTCCTGATCGTCACTCGCGCCCCATGTCACGGTGGACGATGACGGTCTCGACTCCCTCGGCGGCGAGCCGGGCGGCCAGCCGCTCGGACATCGCGACGCTGCGGTGCTTACCGCCCGTACAGCCGACGGCGATGGTCACATAGCGCTTGCCCTCGCGGCGGTAGCCGGCGGCGATCAGCTGCAGCAGTTCGGCGTAGCGGTCCAGGAACTCCTTGGCGCCGGGCTGGTTGAACACATAGCCGGCGACCTCCTCGTTGAGCCCGGTGAAGGGGCGCAGCTCCGGGACCCAGTGCGGATTCGGCAGGAAGCGGCAGTCCACCACCAGGTCGGCGTCGACCGGCAGCCCGTACTTGTAGCCGAAGGACATGACCGTGGCGCGCAGCTCCGGCTCCTCCTCGCCGGCGAACTGGGCGTCCATCTTGGCGCGCAGCTCGTGCACATTGAGGCTGGAGGTGTCGATCACCAGATCGGCGTCGCCGCGCAGCTCGCGCAGCAGGTCCCGCTCGGCCGCGATGCCGTCCACGATCCGGCCGTCGCCCTGGAGCGGATGCGGGCGGCGCACCGACTCGAAGCGGCGCACCAGGGCCTCGTCGGACGCCTCCAGGAACAGAACGCGGCGCTTGACGCTCTTGGCGGCCAGGTCCGCCAGGGACTCGCGCAGATTGTCGAAGAAGCGACGGCCGCGGACGTCCACGACCACCGCGATACGGGCCACATTGCCCTGGGAGCGGGCGCCGAGGTCCACCATGGTGGGGATCAGCGCGGGCGGCAGGTTGTCCACCACGAACCAGCCGAGGTCCTCCAGACACTTGGCGGCGGTGCTGCGGCCCGCCCCCGACATACCGGAGATGATCACCAGCTCGGGGATGGCCGTAGCCTCGGCGGCGGCGTCTCCGGGGGTGCCCGTATTCACCTGCGCTCCGTCTCCATGGTTCTCATGTTCGTTCATCTGTCCGTCCCCCGCGTCACTGATGACGCCACGCTTGTGGCCTCATCCTCAATGATCTCTCCTGTGGCGGTGTTCACCGCCGGGGCGGCCGGGGCCGCCGTGGCGAGGGCGGCCGCGACCGTCTCGGCCGTCTTACGGCCCACCCCCGGCACCTCGCATATCTGCTCGACCGTCGCGGCGCGCAGCCGCTTGAGCGAGCCGAAGTGCTTCAGGAGCGCCTGCCGACGGCTCTCACCGAGCCCGGGCACGGTGTCCAGCGGGCCGGCCTTCATCGACTTGGCCCGCTTGCCGCGCTGGTAGGTGATGGCGAAACGGTGCGCCTCGTCGCGCACGCGCTGCAGCAGATACAGCCCCTCGCTGCTGCGGGGCAGCACCACCGGGTCCTCGTCATCGGGCAGCCAGACCTCCTCCAGCCGCTTGGCGAGGCCGCAGACCGCCACATCGTCGATCCCGAGCTCGTCCAGCGCCCGCTTGGCGGCGGCGACCTGCGGCCGGCCGCCGTCCACGACGACGAGCTGCGGCGGGTAGGCGAATCGCTTCGGCTTACCGCTCTCGTCGATGGGCCCGGCGGGCGCCTCGGAGTGCCCGTCCCGGGCCTCCTCGGGGTGCCCGTTCCGGGCTTCCCCAAGGTCCCCGTTCGGGGCCGTCTCGCCGTCGGGCGCCGGGCCCCACTCGCCGGTGTCCGTCTTCTCCTGCAGATAGCGGCGGAACCGGCGGCCGACGACCTCGTGCATCGCGCGGACGTCGTCCTGGCCCGCGAAGCTCTTGATCTGGAAGCGGCGGTACTCGCTCTTGCGCGCCAGACCGTCCTCGAAGACCACCATGGATGCCACCACGTCCTCCCCCTGCAGATGCGAAATGTCGAAGCACTCGATGCGCAGCGGGGCCGAGTCCAGCTCCAGGGCCTCCGCGACCTCCTCCAGGGCGCGCGAACGCGTGGTCAGATCGGAGGCGCGCTTGGTCTTGTGCAGCGCCAGCGCCTGCTGCGCGTTGCGCGCGACGGTCGTCATCAGGTCCTTCTTGTCGCCGCGCTGCGGGATGCGCAGATCGACCCGGGAGCCGCGGCGGTCGCTCAGCCACTGGGCGACCGACTCGGCGAGCTCGGGCAGGGCGGGGACCAGGACCTCCTTGGGGACCGCGTCGCCCTTCTCCTCCCCGTACAGCTGCTGCAGCGCATGCTCGACAAGACCGGCCGTGTCCACGGCCTCCACCTTGTCGGTGACCCAGCCGCGCTGGCCGCGGACCCGGCCGCCGCGCACATGGAAGATCTGGACGGCGGCCTCCAGCTCGTCCTCGGCGATCGCTATCAAGTCGGCGTCGGTGGCGTCGGCGAGCACGACCGCGTTCTTCTCCATGGCGCGCTTGAGCGCCCCGATGTCGTCGCGGAGCCGGGCCGCCTTCTCGTACTCCATCTCCTCGGCGGCCTCCTGCATCTGCTGCTCCAGGCGGCGCAGATAGGCGCCGGTGCGCCCGGCCATGAAGTCGCAGAACTCCTCGGCCAGCCGCCGGTGCTCCTCGGCGGTCACCCGGCCCACACAGGGGGCGGAACACTTGCCGATATAGCCGAGCAGACAGGGGCGGCCGATCTGGGCCGAGCGCTTGAACACCCCGGCCGAGCAGGTACGCACCGGGAAGACCCGCAGCATCAGATCGACGGTCTCGCGGATGGCCCAGGCGTGGCCGTACGGGCCGAAGTAGCGCACGCCCTTCTTCTTGGGGCCGCGCATGACCTGGACCCGGGGGAATTCCTCGTTGAGCGTGACGGCGAGGGACGGATAGCTCTTGTCGTCGCGGTACTTGACGTTGAACCGGGGGTCGTACTCCTTGATCCAGGAGTACTCGAGCTGCAGCGCCTCGACCTCCGTGCTCACCACGGTCCACTCCACCGAGGCGGCGGTGGTGACCATGGTGCGGGTGCGCGGATGGAGATTCGCCAGGTCCTGGAAGTAGGAGGAGAGCCGCGGGCGCAGGCTCTTCGCCTTTCCGACGTAGATCACCCGGCCGTGCTCGTCTCGGAACTTGTAGACCCCCGGCGACTCGGGGATCTGTCCCGGCTTGGGGCGGTAGCTGCTCGGGTCGGCCATGGTCACCACCCTACTGGCGGGGAGTGACAGTCCGGAGCGGTCGGGCCGGGTGCGCCGCACGGATGTCGCGCGTGCGCGTAAACGTTTGCGTAAGCGTTTACGCGACGCCCGGAATGAGGTACGTTCCTGCCTCGACCCGCTCCTGGGCGACTGGCGGACAGTGAGGGGACAGTCACAGATGGCGACGATGGCTGATGTGGCCCGACGCGCGGGCGTGTCCGTGGCGACGGTGTCGCATGTGCTCAACGAGACCCGTCCCGTGCTCCCGGCCACCCGGCAGGCCGTGCTCGACGCCATCGACACCCTGGGCTACACCCACAACACGCTCGCCCGCTCCCTGGTCACCGCGCGCACCCGTTCGATCGGCCTGGCGGTCTCGGCGATCAGCAATCCGTACTTCACCGAGATCCTGCAAGGCGTCGAGGCCGGCGCCCTGGAGCACGGCTACGGCCTGCTCATCGCCGATCCGCACGACGACCCCGAACAGGAGCGCAAGGCCGTCCAGCTCCTCCATGAGCGGCGGGTGGACGGGGTGATCGTCGCCGCCTCCGCCGAACCCCGCGCGATGCTCGACTATCTGACCCGCCACCAGGTCCCCGCCGTCTTCCTCGACCGGCTGGTCACGGACGCCCACGACCAGGTGAGCGCGGAGAACGCCCAGCACGTCGAAGAGCTCGTCCGCCACCTCGCCGACCTCGGCCACACCCGCATCGGCCTGGTCGCGGGCGCGCCGGGGCTGAGCACCACCGCCGAGCGGACGGCCGGCTACCGGGCCGGGCTGCGGCTGCGGGGGCTGCCGTTCGACCCCGAGCTACTGGCCGACGGCGACTCCGAGGCGGATGGCGCGCGGGACGCCACCCACCGGCTGCTGTCGGCCGCCCGGCCACCCACCGCGATGGTCACCGCCAACAACGCGATGACCATCGGCGCGCTGCGCGCCCTGCGCGAGGCGGGCCTCGGCGTGCCGGACGACATCGCGCTGGTCTGCTTCGACGACTTCTCCTGGGCCGATGTGTTCTCGCCCCGGCTCACCGCGATCTCGCAGCCCAGCCGCCAGATCGGCGCCACCGCGGTCAGGCTGCTGCTCGACCGGCTGGCGGACCCCTCCCGGCCGCCGCGGACCGTCCGGCTGCCCTGCGCCTTTGTGCACCGCACCTCGTGCGGCTGCAAGGAAGCCGCGGAGCCGTAGAAGCGCCTGGCGGGGCCGTCCGCCAGCCTGCGAGCAGCAGCCGGCCCCGGGATCCCCATCCACCCACAACGTGAGGAACCGCCTCGTGATTGTCGTCGCCGGAGAAGCCCTGATCGACCTGGTGCCCGACCGCCCGGCCACGGCCGGCCCCGCGGCGGACCCGGCCCTGCCTGCGCTGCTGCCGCGGCGCGGCGGCGGCCCGTACAACACGGCGGTGGCGCTGGGCCGGCTGGGCTCGCCGACCGCCTTCTGCTCCCGGATCTCGACCGACGGCTTCGGCGAGGCACTGATGGGCGGGTTGCGCGAGGACGGTGTGGATACCGCGCTGGTGCAGCGCGGCGCGGAGCCGACCACGCTCGCGGTGGCCTCGATAGCCCCCGATGGATCGGCGGGCTACGGCTTCTACGTCGAGGGCAGCGCGGACCGTCTCTTCGAGCTGCCCGCGGCCCTTCCCGACTCGGTCGCGGCGCTGTCCTTCGGCACCTGCTCGCTGGTGCTCGAGCCGGGCGCGAGCGCGTACGAGGCGCTGCTGCGGCGCGAGGCGGCGCGGGGCGTCTTCACCGCGCTCGACCCCAACATCCGCACCGGCCTGATCCCCGACGCCGACGCCTACCGGGCGCGGTTCCGCGGCTGGCTGCCGCATGTCGGGCTGCTCAAGCTGTCGATGGAGGACGCGACCTGGCTGGCCGGCGCCCAGGACCCGGCGGCGGCCGCCCGCGAGTGGCTGGCGGCGGGCCCGGCGGCCGTGGTCCTCACGCACGGGCGGGACGGCATCAGCGTCCTCACCCGGGGCGGGGGCGGCTGCGCCGTCCCAGGCGTACAGATCGAGGTCGTGGACACCATCGGGGCGGGCGACACGGTGAACGCCGCGCTGCTGCACCGGCTGGCGGCGCATGAGGCGCTGTCGGTGGACGCGGTGGCGAAGCTGGACGAGGCGGCCTGGCGGGATGTGCTCGGCTTCGCGGCGCGGGCCGCCGCCGTCACCTGCTCCCGGCCGGGCGCCCAGCCGCCCTACGCGGCCGAGCTCTGACACGCGGGGCCCTCGGGGCCTCGGGGGCCCCGGGGTCATTGCGGCCCCGCAAGGCTCCGCGCGGGACTGGGAGCACCGTGGCCGGCCGAGCTCTGGCCCCTGGGGCCTCGGGGCCCCACGGCCCCCGCAAGGCGCTACGAGGCGCCGTGGAGGCATCGCAAGGCGCGTGTCTCCGCAGCACTCGCCGCTGCCCGCCGCCCCGGCGGTACCCGGCGCCCGGCCTGTACGCCGCGGCCGCGCGGCCGCGGCGGCCCCCGCCCGCAGGAACCGGCGCCGAGTCTCCAGCCCGCAGCCGCAACGGGTGGGGCGCGGCGGGCGCCCGCGACCCAGGCCCGGGAGGGCCGGCGGCTTGGGGCCCGGGAGGGCCGGCGGCTTGGGGCCCGGATGGTGCGGTCCGGCGCCCGGTTGGCGCGCGGCGAGACGGCCGGGGGCATGGCGGCGGCGCAGGCCGTCGGCCCGCGACGGTGGCGGCCGGCAGCACCTGCCGCGCGCG
>NZ_JBSFMM010000046.1:0-58864 GCF_053599555.1 Streptomyces sp. NPDC000941 | reverse complement strand
GCGGCGCCTGCCGCGCCCGCTGTGCGGGTCGCGCGCGCCGGGCGGGCGGGGGCAGGGGGGAGCTGGCCCTTGAGGGGGCCCCATTCGTTGGGGTCGGGGACGCCGGGCGGCAGCATCTGCCGCCGTCTGGGCGCGTGGGCGGCGTCGGACTCCCCCGGCTCCTTCGCGCCCGGCCATGCCTTGACGACCCGCGCCGCCAGCACGAAGTCCTTGCGCAGCGGGTGCCCCTCGAAGCCGTCCGGGAGCAGCAGCGGCGCGAGGTGGGGGTGGTCGGCGAAGTCGATGCCGAACATCTCGTGGGTCTCGCGCTCATGCCAGGCCGCGCCCGCGTAGACGCCGGTCGCGGTCGGCAGGGCGGGCGCGTCGTGCGCCACGGTGGTGCGTACGAGCAGCCTGCGTACGGCGGGAACGGCAGCGGCGGGAACGGCCGCGGCCGTCGACGGCCCCAGGGCGACGACGTGCGCGGCCACGCGGAAGCCCTCGCCGGGCTCGTCAACGGCGCTCAGCCAGTCGAAGTAGGTGCAGCCCAGCGCGTCGCGGGCGGTCTCCAGCGCGGGGATCCACGCGTCGGCGGGGACGTCGACGGTGAGCAGCCCGTACGCCTCCTCCGCCGTCGCGCCTTCGCCGAACAGCTCGGTCGCCGGCCGCGGCAGCCAGCCGACCGCCGGCTGCGCGGCCTCGGCGGCAGCAGGCGTGGCAGCGGCGGGGGCGGTCTCGACGGGCTGGTTCCGGTCCTCGGGCGCGGTCACGGCGTGCCCTCCCCCGCGGCCGGGCCTGAGGACGGGGTGGGCGGCGCGACCAGGCCGCTGCGCAGGGCTGTCGCGGACGGCCGAGAGGCCGCGCCGTCACGTCCGTACCGCTCGCTCAGCGACTCGCGCGCGATCTTCTCCTGAAGCTTCAGGATCCCCTGAAGCAGCGCCTCCGGGCGAGGCGGGCAGCCCGGCACATACACATCGACGGGGATGATCTGGTCGACGCCCTTGGTGACCGCGTAGGAGTCCCAGTACGGTCCGCCGCAGTTCGAGCAGGCCCCGAAGGAGATGACGTACTTGGGCTCGGGCATCTGCTCGTAGAGCCGCTTCACCGCGGGCGCCATCTTGTCCGTCACCGTGCCGGACACGACCATGAGGTCGGCCTGGCGCGGCCCGGGGGCGAAGGGGATCACGCCGAGCCTGATGAAGTCGTGGCGGGCCATCGACGCCGCGATGAACTCGATGGCGCAGCAGGCCAGCCCGAAGTTGAAGACCCACAGGCTGTAGCGGCGGCCCCAGTTCAGGACCACCTTCATCGGCTCGGGCGCCAGCCTGGCGAGCGTGCCGAGGCGGCGCGGCTCCGGAAGATCCACAGGTGTGGAGGCCGGCGTGGGGGCGGGGGTCGGTGTCACGTCCATTCCAGGACGCCCTTCTTCCAGGCGTACAGCAGGCCCACGGCGAGGAAGCCGAGGAAGATGAACATCTCCACCAGCGTCGTTGCGCCATAGCCCGGTGCGGCGAACACCGTCGCCCAGGGGAAGAGGAAGATCGAGTCCACCGCGAAAATCACATACAAGAAAGCGTAGACGTAGTAGCGGATCTGGGTGTGGGCCCAGCCCTCGCCGACGGGGTCGACACCGCACTCGTAGGTCAGCAGCTTCTCCGGGGTGGGCACCACGGGCCGCAGCAGCCGCCCGGCCCCGAAGGCCACGGCGACGAAGAGCACGCCGACCACCGCGAGCAGGCCGACCACCGAATAGCCCTGGAAATAGTCGGCCGCGAGCGGCACGGCTGTGGTGCGCACGGTCGTCGCCTCCGGCACGTCCGCCCCTCGCTCCCTGTCCCGCCTGATGTTCGTCTGATGCTCGTCGGTGTCTTGTGTTCGACCGCTACGTACGCACGGGAGTGTAGGCCCTGGAGCCGTCCAGGTGAGCCGCCGGTCCGAGATGCGGTGGGGTTACCCCTACCCGGGCACGGCGACGTACCCCATGGCGGGGCGGGGGCGGGCCGGGCAATCTTGGCCGTATGACCGTGAGTTCAACCGACGAGGACGACCAGGGCGGCCAGGGCGGCCAGGGCTACGAGCGGCTGCCCCGGCCGCCCGCCTTCGGCTTTCCCGCGCAGACCTGGAAGGAGATCGCCCACCTCCTCGCCAATCTGCCCATGGGCATTCTCGGCTTCGTCTACTCCCTGGTGTGGCTCGTCATGGGCCTGGGGCTGGCGATCACCGTGGTGGGGCTGCCGCTGCTGGCCCTGGGGCTGCGCGGCAGCCGGCTGTACGGCGCGTTCGAGCGGCGTCGCGCCCGCGCGCTGCTCTCGGTGCGCGTCGACGAGCCGAGCCGGCTGCGGCACCACGCGGACGGCGGCTTCTTCTCCTGGCTGTGGACGCGGCTGCGGGACCCGGTGGGCTGGCGGACCACGCTGTACTCCTTCATGCGGCTGCCCTGGGCGGTGGCCACCTTCTGCGTCACCCTGCTCTCCCTCTTCCTCGCCTGGCCCGTGCTGCCCTGGATCGCCCGGGGCCTGACCAACGCCGACCGGGCGATGGTGCGCGGGCTGCTGTCCCCCTCCGACGAGCTGGAGCGGCGGATCGCGGAGCTGGAGTCGGACCGGGGCACGGTGGTCGACACGGCGGCGGCCGATCTGCGCCGTATCGAGCGCGATCTGCACGACGGGGCGCAGGCCCGGCTGGTCGCCCTCGCGATGGGTCTCGGCCTGGCGAAGGAGAAGGTGCTCGAGGACCCGGGGGCGGCGGCCGCGATGGTCGACGAGGCGCACGGCGAGGTGAAGCTGGCCCTCCAGGAGCTGCGCGACCTCGCCCGGGGCATCCACCCGGCGGTGCTGACCGACCGGGGCCTGGACGCGGCGCTGTCGTCGGTCGCGGCGCGCTGCACGGTGCCGGTGCAGGTCGGCGTGGACCTGCCGGAGCGGCCCGCGCCCGCCATCGAGGGCATCGCCTACTTCACCGTCTCCGAGCTGCTGCAGAACATCAGCAAGCACAGCGGCGCCCGGACGGCCACCGTCGAGGTGTGGCGGTCGGACGGGCGGCTGCTGATCCAGGTGCGGGACGACGGGCACGGCGGCGCGAGCACGGACAGGGGCAGCGGTCTGGCCGGGCTCGCGGAACGGCTCGGGTCGGTCGACGGCCTGTTCACGGTGGATTCGCCGGTGGGCGGCCCGACGGCCGTGACCGCCGAGCTGCCGTGGCGCGACCGCGGAGCCGCGCGGGCCTAGCCAGGGCCGGTCCGGTGGTATGCCCAGGGCTACCCCGGCGGTAGGGCTAGCCCCACGGTCAAGACGCCTACCTGCTCCATGGCCCGACCGGGCGCGCTCCGGGAGTCTGGATGTACGCACCGCAGCACGGGCGCCACGCCCCACCCCTCGGAGGACGGACGAGAGATGGCCACCGCATACGAACCGTACGGGCCGGAAGCCGAGCCCCGCGGCTCTCTGGTGCCCGCGGCGCTGCGGGCACCCTTCAAGGCCCGCGTCTGGCGCGAGTTCCTGTATCTGATGCTCAGCCTCCCGATGGCCCTGCTCACCTTCTGCTACGCGGTCACGATGCTCGCGCTCGGCTTCGGACTCCTGGTCACCTTCCTCGGCATACCGGTGCTCGGGGTCGCCCTGGCGGGCTGCCGGGCGCTCGGGGCCGTGGAGCGGGCCAGAGCGCGCGGGCTGCTGCGGCTGGAGGTCGCCGACCCCGAGCCGGTGCGGGCGGTGACCCGCGGGTCGCGCAAGTCGGGTCCGTTCGCCTGGGTGGGCGCGCTGCTCAGGAGCGGCGCCTCCTGGCGCCATGTCCTCTACTCGGTGATCCATCTCCCGTGGGCGATCTTCGCCTTCGCCGTGTCGCTGGCGCTGTGGGTGAACGCCTGGGCCTTGGTGAGCTATCCGCTGTGGCAGTGGGTCCTCCCCACCTACAGCGATCAGCAGGGCATACAGCTCTTCGAGGTCGACGGCCGCGGCTTCTTCCTCGACACCCCGTTCGAGATAGCCGTGACCAGCGTCGCCGGAGCGCTGCTGCTGGTGGGGACGCCGTTTGTGATACGGGGGCTGACCTCGGTCGACCGGCTGCTGGTGTCCGGGCTGCTGGGCCCCTCGCGGCTCGCGGAGCGGGTGTGGGAGCTGGAGTCGGACCGGGGCACGGTGGTCGACGCGGCGGCGGCCGATCTGCGCCGTATCGAGCGCGATCTGCACGACGGGGCGCAGGCCCGGCTGGTCGCCCTCGCCATGGACCTGGGGCTGGCGAAGGAGAAGCTTCAGGAGGACCCGGAGGCGGCGGCCGCGATGGTCGACGAGGCCCATGGCGAGGTGAAGCTGGCCCTCCAGGAGCTGCGCGACCTCGCGCGCGGCATCCATCCGGCGATCCTCACCGACCGGGGCCTTGGCCCGTCCCTGTCCGCTCTGGCGGCCCGCTGCACCGTGCCCGTCGCGGTGACGGTGGACCTGCCGGAGCGGCCGGCGGCCGCCATCGAGGGGATCGCCTACTTCACCGTCTCCGAGCTGCTGCAGAACATCAGCAAGCACAGCGGCGCCCGGACGGCCGCCGTGGATGTGTGGCGCTCCGAGGACCGGGTGATGCTGCAGGTCTCGGACGACGGCCGGGGCGGGGCGGATGCCCGGACCGGGTCGGGGCTCGCCGGGCTGGCCGAGCGGCTTGACGCGGTCGACGGCCTTCTCGTCGTGCACTCCCCGGCCGGCGGCCCGACCGCCGTCACCGCCGAGCTCCCCTGGCGGAGGTGACCCGCGGGCCCATCGCCACTCCGTCGCACCCCGTCCCGGTGAGCGTGCCGGGGCCTCGGGCGGGTCCGATCCCTGGGATGCTGGGGGCCGAGAAACCGACGAGTGGGGGCGGGCTGTGGAGGACAGGGTGCGGGTGGTCATCGCCGAGGATTCGGTGCTGCTCCGGGAGGGGCTGACCCGTCTGCTGACCGACCGCGGTCATGAGGTGGTCGCGGGGGTCGGCGACGCGGAAGCGCTGGTGAAGTCGGTCCAGGAGCTGGCCGACGGGGGCGCGCTGCCGGATGTGGTGGTCGCGGACGTACGAATGCCGCCGACCCATACCGACGAGGGGGTACGGGCGGCGGTCCGGCTGCGCCGCGACCACCCCGGACTGGGTGTGCTGGTGCTGTCTCAGTACGTGGAGGAGCAGTACGCCACGGAGCTGCTGGCCGGCAACAGCCGTGGCGTCGGCTATCTGCTCAAGGACCGGGTGGCCGATGTCCGGGAGTTCGTGGACGCCGTGGTGCGGGTGGCCCGGGGCGGCACGGCGCTGGACCCGGAGGTCGTGGCGCAGTTGCTGGGGCGCAGCCGCAAGCAGGACGTGCTGGCCGGGCTCACCCCGCGTGAGCGGGAGGTTCTCGGTCTGATGGCCGAGGGCCGTACGAACTCGGCGATCGCCAAGCAGTTGGTGGTGAGCGATGGCGCGGTCGAGAAGCACGTCAGCAACATCTTCCTGAAGCTCGGCCTGTCGCCGAGCGAGGGGGATCACCGCCGGGTGCTCGCGGTGCTGACGTATCTCGACTCGTGAGTCTCGGCTCGTGAGACAGCGCGGGATGTAAGACGGGCATGGGGTGTCCGGGCCAGGCTGGTCGGGTCCGGCCCGGCCCGGTCCGGCCCGGCCTGGTCGATTGGCAGTCGTACATCCGTCGTACGTCCAAAGACCGAAAGGGGAGTATCGCTCGACATGAGCACGGGGGCGCATGCAGAGCATGACAATTCACCGCATAAAGGGGCAGTGTCAGGGCGTCCATTATGCGATCCGGTCAGGGAAGGCGACCCTTACCGACGTACGATGGCGATGGGACAACCGGTCGGCACCGATGTCCACGAGCGCCGCCTCAAGGGAGGTCCGAATCAGTGACCAGCCAGGTCAGTAGCCCGGCCGAGCAGGCCGAACCAGCCGATCAGCAGGACGGGCAGACGCTCGTCGGGGGACAGCGAGCGTCGGACGGCGGCAAAGAGGTCCGCCGTCTGGACCGGGTGATCATCCGGTTCGCTGGTGACTCGGGCGACGGTATGCAGCTCACGGGTGACCGGTTCACCTCGGAGACGGCGTCATTCGGCAATGACCTGTCCACGCTGCCGAACTTCCCGGCCGAGATCCGGGCCCCTGCCGGCACCCTCCCCGGTGTGTCGAGCTTCCAGCTGCACTTCGCCGATCACGACATCCTCACCCCAGGCGACGCGCCGAATGTGCTGGTGGCGATGAACCCGGCCGCGCTGAAGGCCAATCTGGGCGATGTGCCGCGCGGCGCGGAGATCATTGTCAACACCGATGAGTTCACCAAGCGCCCGATGGCGAGGGTCGGCTACGACCAGAGCCCGCTCGAGGACGGCTCGCTGGACGGGTACAACGTCCACCCAGTACCGCTGACGACGCTGACCGTCGAAGCACTCAAGGGGTTCGGGCTGTCCCGCAAGGAGGCGGAGCGCAGCAAGAACATGTTCGCGCTCGGTCTGCTGTCGTGGATGTACCACCGCCCGACCGAGGGCACCGAGAAGTTCCTGCGCCAGAAGTTCGCCAAGAAGCCGCAGATCGCCGAGGCCAATGTGGCCGCCTTCCGGGCCGGCTGGAACTTCGGCGAGACGACGGAGGACTTCGCGGTCTCCTACGAGGTGGCGCCCGCCTCCTCCGCGTTCCCCCCGGGGACATACCGCAATATCTCCGGCAATCTGGCGCTGTCGTACGGGCTGATCGCCGCCTCGCACCAGGCGGATCTGCCGCTGTTCCTGGGCTCGTACCCGATCACGCCCGCCTCGGACATCCTGCATGAGCTGTCCCGGCACAAGAATTTCGGCGTGCGCACCTTCCAGGCCGAGGACGAGATCGCGGGCATCGGCGCGGCGCTGGGCGCCGCCTTCGGCGGGGCGCTCGCGGTGACCACCACCTCCGGCCCCGGCGTGGCGCTCAAGTCGGAGACCATCGGGCTCGCGGTCAGCCTGGAACTGCCGCTGTTGGTGGTCGACATCCAGCGGGGCGGCCCGTCGACCGGTCTGCCCACCAAGACCGAACAGGCCGATCTGCTGCAGGCGATGTACGGGCGCAACGGCGAGGCCCCGGTGCCGATCGTGGCCCCCAAGACCCCGGCGGACTGCTTCGACGCGGCGCTGGACGCGGTGCGTATCGCGCTGGCCTACCGCACCCCCGTCTTCCTGCTCTCCGACGGCTACCTCGCCAACGGGTCGGAGCCGTGGCGGGTGCCGGACCTCGAGGACCTGCCGGATCTGCGGGTCCGGTTCGCCAGCGGCCCCAACCACACCCTGGCCGACGGCACCGAGGTCTTCTGGCCGTACAAGCGCGACCCCGAGACGCTGGCCCGCCCCTGGGCGGTGCCCGGCACCCCCGGTCTCGAGCACCGCATCGGCGGTATCGAGAAGCAGGACGGCACCGGCAACATCTCCTACGACCCGGCCAACCACGAGCACATGGTGCGCATCCGGCAGGCCAAGGTCGACGGCATCGAGGTGCCGGACATCACGGTGGACGACCCCACCGGCGACGCCCGCACGCTGGTGCTGGGCTGGGGTTCGACCTATGGGCCGATCACCGCCGCCGTGCGCCGGGTCCGCGCCGCCGGAGACGCCATCGCCCAGGCCCATCTGCGCCATCTCAACCCCTTCCCGGGGAACCTCGGCGCGGTGCTGGCCCGCTACGACAAGGTGGTCGTGCCCGAGATGAACCTCGGTCAGCTCGCCACCCTGCTCCGCGCCAAGTACCTGGTCGACACCCGCTCCTTCACCCAGGTGCGGGGGCTGCCATTCAAGGCCGAGCAGCTTGCGACGGCCCTTAAGGAGGCCATCGATGACTGAGACGATCGCGGAAGGGCTCTCCTCCGTCGACGCGCTTTCACTGGTGCCGAAGGCCGGCGCCAAGCAGACCATGAAGGACTTCAAGTCCGACCAGGAAGTGCGCTGGTGCCCCGGCTGCGGTGACTACGCGGTCCTCGCCGCCGTGCAGGGCTTCATGCCCGAACTCGGCCTGGCGAAGGAGAACATCGTCTTCGTCTCCGGCATCGGCTGCTCCTCCCGCTTCCCGTACTACATGAACACGTACGGGATGCACTCGATCCACGGCCGCGCCCCCGCCATCGCCACCGGCCTGGCCGCCTCGCGCCGCGATCTGTCGGTGTGGGTGGTCACCGGTGACGGCGACGCGCTGTCCATCGGCGGCAACCACCTGATCCACGCGCTGCGCCGCAACGTCAACTTGAAGATCCTGCTGTTCAACAACCGGATCTACGGTCTCACCAAGGGCCAGTACAGCCCGACCTCCGAGGTCGGCAAGATCACCAAGTCCACGCCGATGGGCTCGCTCGACGCGCCCTTCAATCCCCTGTCGCTCGCGCTGGGCGCCGAGGCCGGGTTCGTCGCCCGCACCGTGGACTCCGACCGCAAGCACCTCACCCAGGTGCTGCGGGAGGCGGCCGCCCACCCGGGCACCGCGCTGGTGGAGATCTACCAGAACTGCAACATCTTCAACGACGGCGCCTTCGAAGTCCTCAAGGACAGGGACCAGGCGCTGGAGGCCGTCATCCGTCTCGAGCACGGCAAGCCGATCCGCTTCGGCGCGCCGTTCAGCGAGGAGGACGGCGGCGACGGCCTCGGCTCCAAGGGCGTCGTCCGCGACCCGGCCACCGGCGACCTCAAGGTCATCGATGTGACCCGGGAGGGCACCGAGCGGGTGCTGGTCCACGACGCGCACGCCGCCTCGCCGACCACCGCCTTCGCGCTGACCCGCCTCGCCGACCCCGACACCCTGCACCACACCCCCATCGGGGTGCTGCGCAATGTCGCCCGCCCGGTCTACGAGGCCGAGATGACCACCCAACTCGAGGCCGCCGTGGAGCAGAAGGGCAAGGGCGACCTCGGCGCCCTGCTCACCGGCCACGACACCTGGACGGTCGTCGGCTGACCTGCGTACGCGGGAGGGTGCCCGCTCGGAGCGTCTGACGGCGCTCCGGGCGGGCACCCGCTTTTATGCCTTGGCAACGGGGGCCTTGGCGGCGTCGTACGCCTCTCTGGCGGCCAAGACCTCCGGGACCTTCTCATTCGTCCACTGAGCCAGCGCCCACACCCGCCGGGCCGCCTCCTCGCCGAGCTCGGTCAGCGAGTAGTCCACATGCGGCGGAATGACGGGATACGCCTCACGGTGCACAAAGCCGTCCCGCTCCAGGGTCTGAAGGGTCTGCGTCAGCATCTTCTCGCTGACACCACCGATCGCGCGCCGCACCTCGCTGAAGCGGTGCGTCCCGTCCATCAGCACGCCGAGGACAAGGACGCCCCAGCGGCTGGTGACATGCTCCAGCACCAGTCGTGACGGGCACATGGCGGCCTCGGGGCCGCCTATCGGCACGCCCTGCGTCTTCGCGGTGACCTTTTCACTAACTGACATGCCCGTACCTTACTTCAAAGTGGGTACTTTCAAATGGTTAGCGCTGAGACTAGGGTGGTTCACAGACCGATACCAAGAGGATGAAAGCGAGAAAACAGACATGAGCATCGTCGTCACCGGAGCCACCGGCCACCTCGGCCGCCTCGTCGTCGAGGGCCTGCTGGAGAAGGTCCCCGCGGACCAGATCGTGGCCGTGGTGCGGGACGCCGACAAGGCGGCCGACCTCGCGGCGCGCGGCGTACAGCTGCGCATCGCCGACTACAGCCGACCCGAAACCCTCCAGGGCGCCTTCGCCGCCGGCGACAAGGTGCTGCTGATCTCCGGCAGCGAGGTCGGCCAGCGGGTTCCGCAGCACCAGGCCGTCATCGACGCCGCCAAGGAGGCGGGCGTCGCCCTGCTCGCGTACACCAGCGTCCTCGGCGGCCCCGCGGCCGACTTCACCCTGGCCGATGAGCACAAGGTCACCGAGCAGGCCATCCAGGCCTCCGGCCTGCCGTACGCGCTGCTGCGCAACGGCTGGTACCACGAGAACTACACCGAGCAGCTGGCCCCCGTGCTGGAGCACGGCGCCGTCGTCAACAACGCGGCCGGCGGCCGCGTCGCCTCCGCCTCGCGCGCCGACTACGCGGCCGCCGCCGTCGAAGTGCTGACCGGCGAGGGCCACGAGGGCAAGGCGTACGAGCTCAGCGGCGACACCGCCTGGAGCTTCGAGGAGTACGCCGCCGAGATCGCCAAGCAGACCGGCAAGGAGATCACGTACGGCCCCGTGCCGGCCGAGACCCACAAGGCCATCCTGACCGGCGCCGGCCTTCCCGAGCCGCTGGCCGAGATCCTGGTGGACGTCGACGCCGCGATCTCCCGCGGCCGACTGGCCGGCACCCCCGGCGACCTCTCCCGCCTCATCGGCCGGCCGACCACCCCGATCGCGGACTCGGTCGCGGCGGCCCTCAAGGGCTGAGCGCCCGCGCTGAGCGCCCGCGCTGAGCGCCCGCGCTGAGCGCCCGCGCTGAGCGCCCGGGCTGAGCGCCCGGGCTGAGCCGGGGCTGAGCACCCCAAACCCCCCGGCGACCGCGCAGCGGCCCGCTTGTCATGACCGTATGACGATACGTAAATGACAGGCGGGCCGCTTCGGCGCTACCTTCGACAGGTCGCCATGCCGCCGGGAGGACATGTGAAGCCGGAGAGCCAGCCTGAGCAGCGCAGCGGACTCGCCTACGGCTTCGCCGCCTACGGCATGTGGGGCCTGGTCCCCCTCTTCTGGCCGCTGCTCGAGCCCGCCGGGGCCGTCGAGATCCTTGCCCACCGCATGGTGTGGTCGCTGCTGGCCGTCGTCCTCGTACTGCTCGTGCTGCGCCGCTGGTCCTGGATACGTCCGCTGCTGCGGCAGCCCGCGCGGCTGGGGATGATCGCGATCGCGGCGGCCGTCATCTCCGTCAACTGGGGCCTGTACATCTGGGGCGTCAACAGCGGCCATGTCGTCGAGACCTCGCTCGGATACTTCATCAACCCCCTGGTCAGCATCGGCTTCGGCGTTCTGCTGCTGCACGAGCGGCTGCGGCCGGTGCAGTGGGTGGCGGTCGGCGTCGGCGTGGCCGCCGTGGCCGTGCTGTCGGTCGGCTACGGCTCACTGCCCTGGATCGCGCTGACCCTCGCCTTCTCCTTCGCCACCTACGGCCTGGTCAAGAAGCGGATCGGGCTGGGTGGACTGGAATCGCTCGCCGCCGAGACCGCGGTCCAGTTCCTGCCCGCGCTCGGCTTCGTGATCTTCCTGACCGCGCGCGGGGACAGCACCTTCGGCAGCGAGGGCGCCGGGCACTCGGCGCTGCTGGCGAGCAGCGGGCTGATCACCGCGGTGCCGCTGATCTGCTTCGGGACGGCGGCCGTACGGCTGCCGCTGTCGACGATCGGGATGCTGCAGTACATCGCCCCGATCTTCCAGTTCGCGCTCGGGGTCATCGTCTTCCACGAGTCCATGCCGCCCGAACGGTGGGCGGGCTTCTCTCTCGTATGGCTCGCACTGGCCCTGCTCACCTGGGACGCGCTGCGTACGGCCCGCCGGGCGCGGGCACAGCTGCGCGCGGCCTCGGCGCGGGCCGCCGCGGCGACGGCGCAGAACGGCGGCACGGCGGCCGAGGACCCCGTCCTCGGCTAAAGGACCTGCTGAGGACCTGCTGAGGATCTGTTGAAGCCCTGCTGAGGACCGGCAGGGGGGCGCGGCGGTCACGCCCGTAAAAGGGCGCACGGGATCGATATGCGGCGGCTGGTGTCCGGTTTATGCCCTTGACGCGGCGTCAACCGGACCCGGAGCATCTGCCTTTGCGACACTCCGCACCCACGTGCCACCGCTACACCGTGCCACCGCTACAGCGCTCCCCGCCCCACCGGGTGCGTGCACCACACAGCGACACGTTCATTCCGTCCTGTCCTCGTTCGGAATTCGGAGACCCCCCATGTCGTCAACCGGAAGATCCTTGATACGCCGGGCCGCCACCGCCGCCACAGCGGCCGGTGCGATCGTCGCGGCCCTGGCCACCGCGGCGCCCGCCGCGCCGCTGCCACCGGCCGGACCGACGCCGGCCCCGGCGGCCGCGGCCGCCCTCGCGGCGCCCGACATCCCGGTCGCCAACGTCAAGGCCCACCTGAGCCAGCTGCAGTCCATAGCCACCGCCAACAGCGGCAACCGCGCCCATGGCCGCCCCGGTTACAAGGCCTCGCTCGACTACATCAAGGCCAAGCTCGACGCGGCCGGATTCACCACCACCGTGCAGCAGTTCACCTCCGGCGGTGCCACCGGCTACAACCTCATCGCCGACTGGCCCGGCGGCGACGCCGACAACGTGGTGTTCGCGGGCGCCCATCTGGACTCCGTCACCGCCGGCCCCGGGATCAACGACAACGGCTCGGGCTCGGCGGGCGTCCTGGAGACCGCGCTCGCCGTCTCCAGGGCGGGGCTGCAGCCCACGAAGCACCTCCGGTTCGGCTGGTGGGGCGCCGAGGAGCTGGGGATGGTGGGCTCCCGGTACTACGTGAACAGCCTGTCGACCGCGAATCGCGGGAAGATCGACTCGTATCTCAACTTCGACATGATCGGCTCGCCCAACCCGGGCTACTTCGTCTACGACGACGACGCGCGCCTCGAGTCCGTGTTCAAGGACTTCTTCGCGACCAAGGGCGTGCCCACCGAGATCGAGACGGAGGGCGACGGGCGCTCCGACCACGCGCCGTTCAAGAACGTGGGCGTACCGGTGGGCGGGCTGTTCAGCGGCGCCGACTACACCAAGACCGCCGCCCAGGCCCAGAAGTGGGGCGGCACCTCCGGCCAGGCGTTCGACCGCTGCTACCACCGGTCCTGCGACACCTCGAGCAACATCAACGACACCGCGCTGGACCTCAACACCGACGCCATCGCGTACGCCATCTGGGCCCTCAGCAGCTGACGCCGAGCCCAGCCGACGCCGAGCCCAGCCGTCGTAGTACGGCTCGGCTCGGCTCAGGCCGTGATGTCCCTCGCGGTGAACCGCGCCCAGGCGGCCGAGCCGAACACCGCCACATAAAGGGCCTGCAGCTCGAAGTTCTTGATGAGCTGGTCCCAGTAGACCGGGTCCCGGAGGACGTCCGCGAAGGACAGCCAGTAATGCGGGAACAGATACGGCTGGATCGCGTGCAGCTGCGGGATGGTGTCCAGGATCTGCACCGTTATCAGCAGCCCGACGGTCGCCGCCATGGCCGCGATCCCGCTGCTGGTGAGGGTCGAGATGAACAGGCCCACCGTCGCGATGCCGATGAGGGAGCACGCCACGACGCCCGCCACCGCCAGGGTCCTGAGCAGTCCGTCGGTGAACGAGACGGTGGTTCCCGAGATCAGCGTGACATCGCCGAGGGGGAAGAGCAGCGCCCCGGTCGCCAGTCCGGCCGCGGCCACCACACCCGTGGCGACCATGCAGAAGGCGATCACGGTGGTGAACTTGGCGAGGAGGAGACGGGTCCGCCCGGCCGGTGCGACCAGGAGATAGCGCAGCGTGCCCGAGCCCGCCTCGCCCGCGATGGAGTCACCGGCGATCACGCCGATGGCCATCGGCAGGAAGACGGGCAGCGTCGCCGCCAGCGAGGCGAAGACCAGGAAGAGGCCGTTGTTGGTGATCTGGGAGAAGAAGGCGGGGCCCTGACCGTCTCCCCCGTGCCCCTCGCCGAACGAGCCGCCGTCGCTCGTCTCGATCTTCACCGCGATTCCGATGAGGATCGGGATGGCCGCGAGCACGCCGAGCAGGGCGATGGTCCGCCAGCGGCGGAAGGTGGTGCCCAGCTCGCTGCGGAACAGGGCGAGCGTCCACAGCGGGCTCGGCTGCCGGGCCGGCGCCCCGGCAGCCCTTTTGACCTCAGCTTTGGCCTCAGCTTTGGCCTCAGCTTTGATCTCAGCCTGCGACATCGAAGCCCTCCCCGGTCAGTGCGACAAAGGCGTCCTCGAGCGAGGCCCGCTCCGCTCCGAAGGCCCGGACCCGCACCCCTGCGCGTACGAGGGCGGCGTTGAGGTCCGCCAGGTCGAACGGCGGGGCGCTCTCGCCGGAGGCGGAAGTGGGCCCGGCCGAGGGCAGCTCCCCCGTGACGCGCTCGTCCAGGACCACGATGTCCGTCACCCCATGCTCCTTCAGGACGCGGGCCGCGTCCGCGGGGTCCGGGGTGGTGACGGACAGCCGACCGCGGCTGCCGGCCGCCAGCTCGGCGACGGTGCCCTGGGCGATGAGTCTGCCCTGGGCCATGACCGCCGCATGAGTGCACACCTGTTCGATCTCATCCAGGAGGTGGGAGGAGAGAAAGACGGTGGTGCCGTCCTCGGCGAGCTCGCGCACCAGCGCGCGGATCTCCCGCATGCCCTGCGGGTCGAGGCCGTTCGTCGGCTCGTCGAGTACGAGCAGTTCCCGCGGCTGGAGGAGAGCCGCGGCCAGGCCCAGGCGCTGTTTCATGCCGAGGGAGTACGCGCGGGCCTTCTTACGCGCCGCGGCCGAGAGGCCCACCCGCTCCAGAGCGGCCGAGACCCGCGCGGCCCGGGTGCGCGGGTCGGCGGTGGGGTCGGCGGCGTCCAAGCGGATCAGATTGTCCCGGCCGTTCAGGAAGGGGTACAGGGCGGGGCCCTCGATGAGGGCCCCGACCCTGGGCAGCACGCTGCGGGCGGCGCGCGGCATGGGCGCGCCGAGCACCCGGGCTCTTCCCGCGGTGGGCTCGATCAGACCCATGAGCATGCGGATGGTCGTCGTCTTCCCCGAGCCGTTGGGCCCGAGAAAGCCGAAGACGCTGCCGCGCGGCACGGTCAGATCCAGCCCGTCGACCGCGAGCTGTCCGCCTCGGTAGCGCTTGGTGAGCCCGCGGGTCTCCACCGCCGCGCCCGTCGCGCGGGCGGTCGGCGCCCCGGCCGTGTCCTCGGCGGACGGCTCCTCCACGGGCTCCCCCTTCGTCAAGCGGTCACTTGGCCGTGTCCGCGGCGTCGATCAGGGCACTCTTGTCAACCGCGCCGACAAACACCTTGCCGTCATCGGTGATCAAGGCATTGACCAGGCGGGTGCTGAGCACCGTGCCCGAGCCGAAGTCCCCCTTGACCTTCTTGCCCAGGCCGCCCAGGAACTCGCTGGGCCCGCCCCCGCCGCTCGCACTGGCGGGCAGGCCGCCGGGGAGGTCAAGACGCGCCACCGAGTCCCAGCCCTTACCGACCACATTCAACGTGGACAGCTCGCGCAGGCCCTTCTCCTCGCCCTTGGCCTTGGCCTTGTGCTCGGCGCGGCCCTCCTCGGTGACCTTGGCGCCCTTGGGCGGGGTGAAGCGGAAGGCGCTCGCCTTGGGCTTGCCGAAGTCCACCTCGGTGAAGGCCACATCGATCGCCGCCTTGCCACCGCTCTTGGGCTCCAGGGTGAACTTGAGCGGCACCCAGTTGTGCGCGTCCACGGCGATACGGATGGAGCCGACCGTGGAATCCTTCTGCTTCGGACGGATCAGCAGCTGGTAGGCGTCCCGTCCGGCGACCCTCGCGGTGCCGTCGACCTTGACCTGGGTTGTGTCGTCCACGGCGGCGAGCGCCTTCTTGGCGGCCTCCCGCGGGGTGAGGCCGCTCAGGTCCTCGGGCACTTCCCGGCGGTGGTCGCCCTTGGCAGCCTTCTCGGGGGACTTGGCGTGGTAAACGGAGTTGTCGGCGCTGTTGTACGCCCACACCTCGTCGCCGTTGTGGATGACGCTGTACTCGGCGGCCTTCTCGATGATCGAGACCCGCTGCCGCTCCGGTCCGTCGGCGGCCACCCGCAGGGTGTGGGAGCCGGATACGAGCTCGGCGAGCTTGGACTCCGGCGCGGCGTCGCCCTTCCCCTGCTGTCCGCCCGCGAGGTCGCCGAGCGAGATGCCTCCGGGCAGGGAGGGTATGCCCAGATCGGTCGTGATCTTCACCGAGCCGGACAGCTGCTCGGCGTCCGATGCGGCGATCTTGCTGATCAGCTCCTCTGCCGTGATCTTCGGCAGATCGGGCGACCCGGTGCTGGCGAGGGCCGGGACCAGCCCGATCGTCGCCGCCGCGATGCCGGCCACCGCCACCGGGGCGGCGTACCGGACGGCTTTACGGCGCCCTTTCGGTCGGTCCTCATCCCAGAAACCGTCGTCGGCGACCTGTGTCGGTCGGATCCGTGCCATATGTGCTCTACCTCCGTCGTCGGCGGCGGTTGTCAGCCTCGCACTCGTCCACCTCTCGGGCCATTGTCACCCGATACCGCCATGTGGTGGTCCTTCAATCCCACCAAATCGACCGTCTCGGCGCGTCAGCCGACAGGATCACCTCTGGGTACCCCTGAGGTAGGACCCGATGCGCCGCAGGTCTGAACCGAAGAAGCCGGAATCCTGAGCCGAGGCAGCCGGAGGACGAGGGCGCGGACGGCAGCGGGGAAGGCGGAGGCGGTCAGCCGGCCCGGTGCACCACCGCGTCGCACAGCCCCTCGAGCGCGGCCTTCGCCGCCCCCTCGGGCAGCGGCGCCAGCATCGCGCGAGCCTCCTCCGCGTAGCGCAGGGTGTCCTGGCGGGCCTGCTCAAGCGCCGGGTGGACGCGCAGCCGCCGCAGCACCTCGCCGTGGAGCCCGTCGTCGCTGAGGTCCGCGGTCAGCAGTTCGCACAGCTCGCGGTCCTCGGCGGAGCCGGACGCCTCCGCCTGCGCCCGCAGATGGAGCACGGGGAGGGTGGCGATGCCCTCCCGCAGGTCGGTGCCGGGGGTCTTGCCCGACTCATGGCTGTCGCTGGCGATGTCCAGTACGTCGTCGGCCAACTGGAAGGCGATGCCCAGCCGCTCGCCGTACTGGGTGAGGATGCTGACGACAGACTCGTCGGCCCCCGACATCATCGCGCCGAACCGCCCGGAGACCGCGACCAGCGAGCCGGTCTTGCCCTGGAGCACATCCAGGTAGTGCTCGATCGGGTCCTGGCCGTCCCTCGGCCCCGCCGTCTCCAGGATCTGCCCGGTCACCAGCCGCTCGAACGCCTCGGCCTGGATCCGCACCGCCTCCGGGCCCAGATCGGCCAGGATGTGCGAGGCGCGGGCGAACAGGAAGTCGCCGGTGAGCACCGCCACCGAGTTGCCCCAACGGGCGTTGGCGCTGGCCACACCGCGGCGGACGTCCGCCTCGTCCATGACGTCGTCGTGGTAGAGCGTCGCCAGGTGCGTCAGCTCGACCACGACGGCCGAGGGCACCACCCCGGGCGCGTACGGGTCGCCGAACTGCGCGGCGAGCAGCACCAGCAGCGGCCGGAACCGCTTGCCGCCCGCCCGCATCAGATGCTGGGCCGCCCCGGTGATGAACGGCACGTCGCTCTTCGTGGCCTCCAGCAGGCCCTCTTCGACGGCTGTCAGCCCGGCCTGGGTATCGGCTTCCAGAGTCCGGTCCCGCACGCTCAGCCCGATGGGCCCGACGACGCTCACGGGGTACTCCTGTCTGCCTGCGGTCACACGCAATGTCGATGTGTCGCTGTCTCCACTAAAGGCAGCGTATCCGGTCGGCTGGCGATCACCATGGGCGCCTTCCCGCCTTGTGCGAGCTATCACTTCCGGCGCTCTGCCGACCGGCCCCCCACGACATTCTCCGCGCTCACCGGCAGATCAAACGTGTTCAGGTCCCCGATCATTCAGTGATCGACTCTGGGTCGATCACTGATCAACAGTCGGTCAATCCGTGATCGGCTGTGCCATCCGCGGCCGACACAGCTCCCTCGGGCGGGTGGCCATACCGACCGTCACCCATGGGCCAGCGCCACCGCCTTCGCCAGCCGGGGCGAGGCGTACTCGGTGCCGCAGACGAAGCGCATGACCGGCCCGAAGCTCGCCGCCGCGGGCAACCCGGTGAAGTACAGGCCCGGTACGGAGGAGCCATAGCCCGCGTCCAGCCACGGCCCTCCCGCCCTGCTCACCACCTCGGCCCTCAGCTCCGGCCCGAGGAAGCCCAGCGCCGCCACATTCATCCGGTAACCGGTCGCGGCCATCACATGGTCCGCGGCCAGCTCACCGGCGCGCCCGCCACCGCGCAGGGAGAGCGCCACGCGCCCGCCGCTCCCCACCTCCACCCGGGTGACCCGCTGCCCCTGTGTGACCTGCACCCGCCCCGCGAAGCGCTCCCGCAGCCACCAGGCTCCCAGCGGCCCCAGCACCGTGCGGACCAGATACCGCCGGGCCGGTGCGGGCAGCCGCCTGAAGGCCGCGGCGTGGTGCGAGAGCGCGTACAGCGACCAGGCGCGCCCGAAGGGCGACTCGGGGCGCAGCCGCGGCTGACGGTCCGGCGGCGCGCCGAACGCGACCGCGCGCGGCCCCCGCGCCACCACCCGCACCGCCGCGGCGCCCGCCTCGGCGAGCAGCACCGCGGACTCCAGCGCCGACTGCCCGGCCCCGACCACCACCACCTCACGCCCGGCGAACCGCCGCAGGTCGCGGTGTTGTGAGCTGTGCGAGACGGGCCCGGTGGGAGAGGGCCCGTCGGGGACGGCGGCGGCGAACTCGGCGGGCAGATGGGCGAGCCCGGCCAGCCCGCTGGCGACCACCACGGCGCGCGCGGCGAACTGCTCCCCCGAGTCCAGCTTGAGCTCGAACCGGCGGCCCCGCCGGTCGACCGACACCACCCGCACCCGCTCCAGCTCCGGCACCAGCCGCTCCTGGAACCACAACCCGTACCGCGCGAAGGTCTCGACCGGGATGATGTCCCAGTCCGACTCATAGCGCTTGCCGCCCTCCGCACAGCAGAAGTCGAGCAGTGTGTGCCCCACCTGCGGGGCGTCGATATTCGAGGCCACCGGGGTGGATTTGAGCAGCATCCCGGCCGGCATGTGCTCACGCCAGCTCACCATCGGTGTCCCGAAGACGCGGACCGACAGGCCGCGCGCACGCAGATGGGCCGCCGCCGACAGGCCGTAAGGACCGGCCCCGATGACTGCTACCGGATCGTTCACAAGTCCCCTCCCCGAGACATCACTTACTCGTGGTGCGACCTACTCATGGCGCGACCTATTGGTGGCGCGACCTATTGGTGGCGCGCCACCGCTGGTACAGGTGGACCGCGCCGGGCCGCACACAGCGCGCCAGCATCGTGAAGAACGGCTTCATGTCGTCGCGCGCGGCCCACGCCAGTTCGGTCCCGCTCGCACGGGCGGGCGCGTGCGGGGTGGTGTATCCGCTGCGGCGGTAGGCGAGCAGCGCGGGCAGGTCGATGTTCTCCACGACGAACCGCCGGTCCGCGCGCCGCTCGGCCTCCGGGACCTTGCGCCCCGTCAGGTCCAGGTGCTGGGCGCGGACCACATCGATCCCCGCCTCGCTCTCGAAGAGCCGGAACTGCGCGCCCATACGGGGGTTGAAGTCGAGCAGTTTGTACCGCCCGTCCCGCCGGTCGAAGCGCCAGTCCAGATCGACGATCCCGGAGAAGCCGATCCGCTTGATGAACTGGGCGGCCAGCTCCGCCAGCTCTGGGTTGTCCACCGCATAGGCGCAGGCCGTCATGCCCGCATGCGGCGGCCAGGACCGCACCTTGACCCCGGTGAACATCGCCAGTGGCGTGCTCTCCGCGTCGACGTAGGCGTGCACGATCCAGTCCTCGGCCTCCTCTCTCGGCAGATACTCCTGCAGAATCACCCCGGGCCGCGGACCCCACCCGGCCGCCAGCGCCAGTAGCTCACGCGGCCCGGTGATCCGCGTGGTGCCGCCGACCGCCGGCCTTCTGCGCCGCTCGAACGCCTCCCGGTTCTTGGCGACCACCGGGAAGCGCGCGGTCGCCGCGAACTCCTTGACGTCGGCGTACGAATCGGGGAACGCCGCGGCGGGGGTGGGCACGTCGTGGTCCAGACACAGCTCGTACAGCCCCTGCTTGCTGGCCAGGCGCCTGGGCAGACCGGGCTCCGCACGCGGGAAGAGGAAACGACCTTCCCCGGCGAGGGTGTCGGCGTGCTCGGCGATCAGCACCGCCGCCTCCTCGTCCGTCGGCAGCAGGACGGCCGGCCGCCCGATCGCCCGCCCGATCCGCAGCAGCCCCTCCACCAGCCGCTCCGGCCGCTCCATGCCGGTGGTCGGCCAGACGAAGGCCCGCTCCAGATAGCGCGAGAGCGCGGCCGGAGTCCAACGGTCCTCGGTGACGGCGTACATGGGGATGCCCAGGCGGCCCAGGGACCGGATGGCGCCGACGCCCCCGTGGTGCAGCGGGTAGTCGCCGATCTTCACGATCAGACCGGGCACCGTGCGGTCCACCGCGAACGGCACGTCACTGCTCGCCACGAGTCCCCCTCGGTCACCGCAGCGCAGTGGCCCCCCCACCGTGCGTGACCCGATTAAGGACGCTACTGGGGAATTGATGACCAGGGCAAGACTATCCGGACATTGCTATCCCTTTAGGTAACAGTCGGTACAGTCCTCCCTTCGTGCGCCCGCCCCCGTAGGGTGTGGGCCGGTGATCCCGCGCAGCCCCCGGCGACGACGAGAAGGCGAGGCACACCCATGCCACCACTGAGCCCGCTCGACCTGCCCCATGACGATCCGTACGGCCCGCACAACCTCCCCTATGGCGTCTTCACCACCCCCGATGCCCCTGACCTGCGCCGGATCGGGGTCCGCTACGGCGACCATGTGCTGGACGCGGGCGCCGCCGCGGCCGCCGTCGGCTCCCCGCACGCCGCGCTGCTCGGCCATCCGACGCTCAATCCGCTGATGGCCGCGGGCCGTCCGGTCTGGCAGGCCGTACGAGAAGAGCTGCGCGGCTGGCTGACCGAGTCGGCGCACCGGTCCGCCATCGAGCCCCTTCTGCACCCCCTCACCACCGTCACGCTCCATCTGCCCTTCGAAGTCGCCGACTACGTCGACTTCTATGCCAGCGAGCACCACGCGTCCAATGTGGGCAGGATCTTCCGCCCGGAGGGCGGACCGCTCACCCCCAACTGGAAGCACATGCCCATCGGCTACCACGGGCGCGCGGGCACGGTCGTGGTCTCCGGCACGCCCGTCGTACGCCCCCGCGGCCAACTCCGCCCGCCCGCCGGCCATTCCGCACTCCCCCCGTTCGGCCCCACACGCCGGCTCGACTTCGAGGCTGAGGTCGCCTTCGTCGTCGGTGCCCCTTCACCTTTCAATACACCGGTGCCGCTCTCCGGGTTCCACGACCACGTCTTCGGCGTATGCCTGCTCAACGACTGGTCCGCGCGCGACATCCAGAGCTGGGAGTACCGCCCGCTCGGCCCCTTCCTCGGAAAGTCCTTCGCCACCTCCGTGGCCGCCTGGATCACCCCGCTGGACGCCCTCGCCGCCGCCCGTACCGCCCCGCCCACCCGCGACGTCCCGCTCCTCCCCTACCTCGACGACTCCGCCGAGCCGGGCGGGCTCGACCTGCGCATCGAGGTCGCCATCAACGGCCACCCCGTCTCCCATCCGCCCTTCGCGGCCATGTACTGGACGGCCGCCCAGCAGCTCGCGCATATGACGGTCAACGGCGCCTCGCTGCGCACCGGCGACCTCTTCGCCTCCGGAACGGTCAGCGGCCCCGAGCCCGATCAGCGCGGCTGTCTGCTGGAGTTGACCTGGTCGGGCCGCGACCCGCTGCGACTGCCCGACGGCGAGCGGACGTTCCTGGAGGACGGCGACGAGGTGACCCTCACCGCTTGGGCCCCGGGCCCCGGTAACAACCGTGTCGCACTAGGGGAAGTAACCGGTTGCGTCGTCCCGTCCACGCCCTGAGCGGCTGCTAGCTTGTCGTGTTCCCGTCCCCACAACCGAGGAGAAACACGTGATCAAGGCAGTGCGCATCGCCGGTGCGGCGGCCGCGGCCGCCCTGCTGTTGACCGGATGCGGCAGCGACAGCGACGGGGGCGACAGCAAGTCGGACCCGTCGACGAAGGCCCCGGCGAGCGAGCAGTCGAGCGCCCCTGCGGAGGGGGGCGCGGGCGGCAAGGTGTCGGGCGCCTTTATGTCCAAGTCCGGCGGTGAGGCGATGATCCTGTCCATCAGCGGCCAGAAGGCGGCCCTGATCGCGGGCAAGCACCAGTGCAAAGGCGAGTACGCCGACATGGGCAACAAGATGCTGATGCTCGAGTGCGCCGACGGCAACACGGACCGCACCATGGGCAAGGTGACGGCGAGCGCGGACGGCAAGACCCTCAAGGTCAGCTGGGACGCCGGCATGAACGACACCTTCACCAAGGTGACCACCCCCGCCGACATCCCGACCAACATCCCGACCGACATCCCCGGTCTGGAGAGCGTCGGCGGCATCACCGGCGGCTGACCTGACGGCCCTGAAGCGCGTCCGCCCGGCCCCCACACGGGGGACCGGGCGGTCGGCCGCCGAGCGGCCGCACAAGGCGACGGGCGCTCAGCGTACGAAGACCCCCGCCTGGCCGGCCAGATCGAGGAAGTACTGCGGGGCGACGCCCAGCACGATCGTCACCGCGACGCCGATCGCGATCGCCGCCGAGGTCAGCGGGGACGGCACCGCCACCGACGGGCCCTCCGTCCGCGGCTCGCTGAAGAACATCAGGACGATCACCCGGATGTAGAAGAACGCCGCGATCGCCGAGGAGATCACACCGATCACCACCAGCGGCCCTGCGCCCCCGTCGGCCGCCGCCTTGAAGACCGCGAACTTCCCCGCGAAACCACTCGTCAGCGGGATTCCGGCGAAGGCCAGCAGGAAGACCGCGAAGACCGCGGCCACCAGGGGCGAACGGCGGCCGAGCCCGGCCCACTTGGACAGATGCGTGGCCTCGCCGCCCGCGTCGCGGACCAGGGTGACCACGGAGAACGCGCCGAGGGTCACAAAGGAGTACGCGGCGAGGTAGAAGAGGACCGAGGAGATGCCGTCGGGCGTCATGGCGATGACACCGGCCAGGATGAAGCCGGCGTGGGCGATCGAGGAGTAGGCCAGCAGCCGCTTCACATCGGTCTGGGTGACCGCGACGATCGCGCCGCCCAGCATGGTGACGATCGCCACCCCCCACATCACCGGCCGCCAGTCCCAGCGCAGCCCCGGCAGTACGACGTACAGCAGCCGCAGCAGCGCGCCGAACGCCGCGACCTTGGTCGCCGCCGCCATGAAGCCGGTCACCGGGGTCGGGGCGCCCTGGTAGACGTCCGGCGTCCACATGTGGAAGGGGACGGCACCGATCTTGAACAGCAGGCCCATCAGCACCATCGCGCCGCCGATGAGCAGCAGCGCGTCATTGCCCATGGTCCCGGCGAGCGCCGGGGTGACCTCGCGGACCGTGCCGTCGACGACATCGGCGATCCCGCCGTAGGTGACGGTGCCCGCGTAGCCGTACAGCAGCGCGATCCCGAAGAGCAGGAAGGCGGACGAGAAGGCGCCGAGCAGGAAGTACTTGACGGCGGCCTCCTGCGAGAGCATGCGGTGGCGCCGGGCGAGCGCACACAGCACATACAGCGGGAGCGAGAAGACCTCCAGCGCCACGAAGAGCGTCAGCAGGTCGTTGGCGGCGGGGAAGATGAGCATGCCGCCCACCGCGAAGAGCAGCAGCGGAAAGACCTCGGTGGTGGTGAACCCCGCCTTGACCGCGGCCTTTTCGGCGTCTCCGCCCGGGACGGCGGCCGCCTGCGCGGCGAAGGAGTCGACGCGATTGCCGTGGGCCGCCGGGTCGAGCCGCCGCTCGGCGAAGGTGAAGACCGCGACCAGCGCGACGAGGAGGATCGTGCCCTCCAGGAAGAGCGCGGGTCCGTCGACCGCGATGGCGCCCATGGCCGCGATGCGCGCCTTGCTCGTGCCGTAGTCCCCGGCCGCGAGGCCCAGGACGGCGGCGAAGGCCGCGGCCAGGGCGACCACGGAGACGAAGAGCTGGGCGGCGTAGCGATGGCGGCGCGGCAGCAGGGCCTCGATCAGCACCCCGACGATCGCGGCGCCGAGGACGATCAGGGTGGGCGCCAGCTGGCCGTACTCGATATGCGGCGTCGGGATCTTGTCGGGGGGCGACACCGCCGCTGTCGTCCACAGGCTGTGGACAGTGGCCGCATGGCTCACTTGGCACCTCCGGAATCACGGTCGTGCATCGGGCTGTAGCTGAACCAGCCCGCGTCAGTGACGGGGTGATCGGGCTTGGGATCCTTCTTGTCCACCACGGACAGCGTGTGATCGACAGCCGGGTTGACGATGTCGGTCAGCGGCTTCGGGTAGACGCCGAGGAAGATCAGCAGCGCGATCAGCGGCGCCACCACCACCAGCTCGCGCACCTTCAGATCGGGCATGCCCCGCACCTCGGCCTTCACCGGGCCGGTCATGGTGCGCTGGTACAGCACCAGGACGTACAGCGCGGCCAGCACGATGCCGACGGTCGCGATGATGCCGAGCACCGGATAGCGGCTGAACGTGCCGACCAGGACCAGGAATTCGCTGATGAACGGCGCCAGGCCGGGCAGTGACAGGGTGGCCAGACCGCCGATCAGGAAGGTGCCGGCGAGCACCGGGGCGACCTTCTGCACCCCGCCGTAGTCGGCGATGAGGCGCGATCCGCGGCGGGTGATCAGGAATCCGGCCACCAGCATCAGCGCGGCGGTCGAGATGCCGTGGTTGACCATGTACAGGGTGGCTCCGCCCTGGCCCTGCGTCGTCATGGCGAAGATGCCGAGGATGATGAAGCCGAAGTGGGAGATCGAGGCGTATGCGATCAGCCGCTTGATGTCCCGCTGGCCGATGGCGAGCAGCGCCCCGTAGATGATGCTGATCAGGGCGAGGACGAGGATCACCGGCGTGGCCCACTTGCTGGCCTCCGGGAAGAGCTGGAGGCAGAAGCGGAGCATCGCGAAGGTGCCGACCTTGTCGACCACCGCGGTGATCAGCACGGCGACGGGGGAGGTGGCCTCCCCCATCGCGTTGGGCAGCCAGGTGTGCAGCGGCCACAGCGGCGCCTTCACGGCGAAGGCGAAGAAGAAGCCGAGGAACAACAGCCGCTCGGTGCCGGTCGCGATGTCCAGGGTGCCCGCGGCCCGGGCGTCGGTGATCTGCTGCAGCGAGAAGGTGCCGGTGCCCAGGTCGTCGGCGGTGACCACGTACAGGCCGACCACCGCGGCCAGCATGATCAGGCCGCCCGCCAGGTTGTAGAGCAGGAACTTGACGGCGGCGTACGAGCGCTGGGTGGCCGACTCCTCCTCGGACCGCCCTCCGGCCCGGTCCCCGAAGCCGCCGATGAGGAAGTACATCGGGATCAGCATGGCTTCGAAGAAGATGTAGAAGACGAAGACGTCGGTGGCCTCGAAGGAGATCACCACCATCGCCTCGACCATCAGGATCAGCGCGAAGAAGCCCTGGGTGGGCCGCCAGCGACGGTTGGGGTTGGCCTCCTCCAGCGGGTCGGCGTCATGCCACCCGGCCAGGATGATGAAGGGGATGAGGACCGCGGTCAGCGCGATCAGCGCGACCGCGATGCCGTCCACCCCCAGTTCGTACCGCACGCCGAAGTCATTGATCCAAGGGTGGGACTCGGTGAGCTGGAAGTGGGCGCCGTCCGGGTCGAAGCGCACCAGCACGATCGCCGCCAGGACGAGCGTGGCCAGCGAGAAGCCCAGCGCAACCCACTTGGCGGCGGCGCGCTTGACGGCGGGCACGGCGGCGGTGGCGACCGCGCCCAGCGCGGGCACCGCGGCCGTGACCGTCAGCAGAGGAAATGACATGACTCAGACCGCCCTCATCAGCAGGGTCGCGGCGATGAGCACCGCCGTACCGCCGAACATCGAGACCGCGTACGTACGGGCGTAGCCGTTCTGGAGCTTGCGCAGCCGCCCGGAGAGGCCGCCGACCGAGGCCGCGGTGCCGTTGACCACGCCGTCGACCAGTTTGTGGTCCACATAGACCAGTCCGCGGGTCAGATACTCACCGGGCTTGACGAGGGCGACGTGGTTGAAGTCGTCCTGCAACAGGTCGCGCCGGGCGGCCCGGGTGAGCAGGCTGCCGCGCGGTGCGGTGCGCGGAACGGGCCGGCGCCCGTACTGCAGCCAGGCGATCGCGACGCCGATCAGCAGGACGACCATGGTCCCGGCGGTGACGGTGGCGGCGCTGAGCGGGGAGTCCCCGTGGCTGTGGCTGGTGACGGGCTCCAGCCACTTCAGGAACGCGTCGTTGAGGCTGAACAGCCCGCCGGCGAAGACCGATCCGAAGGCCAGCACGATCATCGGAATGGTCATGGACTTCGGCGACTCGTGGGGGTGTGGCTCATTGCCCTGCTCGTCGGGTTCCCAGCGCTTCTCGCCGAAGAAGGTCAGCAGCATCACGCGGGTCATGTAGTACGCGGTGATGGCGGCGCCGAGCAGCGTCGCGCCGCCCAGGATCCAGCCCTCCGTACCGCCCTTGGCGAAGGCCGCCTCGATGATCTTGTCCTTGGACCAGAAGCCGGAAAGCCCCGGGAAGCCGATGATCGCGAGATAGCCGAGCCCGAAGGTCACGAAGGTGACCGGCATGTACTTCCGCAGGCCGCCGTACTTGCGCATGTCGACCTCGTCGTTCATGCCGTGCATGACCGAGCCGGCGCCGAGGAAGAGCCCCGCCTTGAAGAAGCCGTGGGTGACCAGGTGCATGATCGCGAAGACATAGCCGATCGGGCCGAGCCCGGCGGCCAGGATCATGTAGCCGATCTGCGACATGGTCGAGCCCGCCAGGGCCTTCTTGATGTCGTCCTTCGCGCAACCGACGATCGCACCGAAGAGCAGCGTCACCGCGCCGACGGTGACCACCGCGGTCTGCGCGTCCGGCGCGTTGTTGAAGATCGCGCCCGAGCGGGTGATCAGATAGACGCCCGCGGTCACCATGGTGGCCGCGTGGATCAGGGCGGAGACCGGGGTCGGGCCCTCCATGGCGTCCCCGAGCCAGGACTGCAGCGGCACCTGGGCCGACTTGCCGCAGGCCGCCAGGAGCAGCATCAGCCCGATGGCGGTGAGCTTGCCCTCGCCCGCTTCGGTGGCGTTCGAGAGCACCGGGGCGAAGGCGAACGTGCCGAAGGTCGTGAACATCAGCATGATGGCGATCGACAGGCCGACGTCGCCCACCCGGTTGACGATGAACGCCTTCTTCGCCGCCGTGGCCGCGCTGGGCTTGTGCTGCCAGAAGCCGATCAGCAGATACGAGGCGAGGCCGACGCCCTCCCACCCCACGTACAGCAGCAGGTAGTTGTCGGCGAGGACGAGCAGCAGCATCGCCGCGAGGAAGAGGTTGAGATAGCCGAAGAAGCGGCGGCGGCGCTCGTCGTGCTCCATATAGCCGATCGAGTAGATGTGGATCAGGCCGCCCACACCGGTGATCAGAAGCACGAAGGTCATCGACAGCTGGTCGAGCTGGAAGGCGACGTCCGCCCGGAAGCCGCCGACCGGGATCCAGCTGAACAGATGGCTGTGCAGGGCCCGGTCGCGCTCGTCCCGGCCGAGCATGTCCGCGAAGAGCACCGCCCCGATCACGAAAGAGGCGAGCGCGAGCGCGGTGCCCAGCAAATGGCCCTTGCCGTCCAGCCGCCGCCCCCCGCACAGCAGCAGGGCCGCGCCGAGCAGCGGGGCCGCGACAAGCAATCCGATGAGGTTCTCCACGTGAACGCGACCCTTCTAGAGCTTCATCAGGCTGGCGTCGTCGACCGAGGCCGAATGGCGGGCGCGGAACACCGACACGATGATCGCGAGGCCGACCACGACTTCGGCGGCCGCGACGACCATCGTGAAGAACGCGATGATCTGGCCGTCGAGATTGCCGTGCATCCGGGAGAAGGTGACGAACGCCAGGTTGCACGCGTTCAGCATCAGCTCGACGCACATGAAGAGGACGATCGCGTTCCGCCGGATCAGCACCCCGGCCGCGCCGATGGTGAACAACAGGGCGGCCAGGTACAGGTAGTTGACCGGGTTCACTTGGCGACCCCCTTCGAGTCCTCCGGATGATCGGCGCCGCCCGAACCTGCCGCGCCGTTGGCACTGTCGTGGCGGTCGGCGCCTTCGGCGCCCTCGGCACCCCCGGCGCCCTTCGCGCCCCCGGGGCGCCCCGCGCCCTTGCCGCCCTTGGCGTCCCGCCCCAGCCAGCGCGCCGAGCGCTGCTCCAGGGCGGCCAGTTGGGCCAGCGCCTTCCCGGAGACGTCCCGGATCTGGCCGCGGCCGCGCAGCGTCGCGTTGACCGAGAGCTCGGCGGGCGTGCCGTCGGGCAACAGACCGGGGATGTCCACCGCGTTGTGCCGGGCGTAGACGCCGGGCGCGGGCAGCGGCGGCACCTGCGTACCGGTGCGCACTCGCCGCTCGGCCTGCTCACGCTGGCTGAGCGCGCGCTCCGTACGCTCGCGGTGGGTCAGCACCATCGCGCCGACCGCCGCGGTGATCAGCAGCGCGCCGGTGATCTCGAAGGCGAAGACGTACTTGGTGAAGATCAGGCGGGCCAGGCCCTCCACATTGCCGCCGGAGTTGGCCTCGCCCAGGCCCTTGAAGCTCTTCAGCGAGGCATTGCCGATCCCGGCGCACAGCAGGATGCCGAACCCGAGCCCGCACAGGGCGGCGAGCCAGCGCTGCCCCTTCAGCGTCTCCTTGAGCGAATCGGCGGCGGTGACGCCGACCAGCATGACGACGAAGAGGAAGAGCATCATGATCGCGCCGGTGTAGACGACGATCTGGACGACGCCCAGGAAGTACGCGCCGTTGGCCAGGTAGAAGACCGCCAGAACGATCATGGTGCCCGCCAGGCACAGGGCGCTGTGCACGGCCTTGCGCATCAGGATCGTGCCCAGGGCGCCGATCACGGCCACGGTGGCGAGGACCCAGAACTGCACCGCCTCGCCGGTTGAGGTGGTGCTCGTGGCGGCGGCCAGCATGCTGCTCACGCTTGCACCTCCTGCTGCTTTCCCTCCGGGGCGTCATCGGCCGCGTCCTCGGGCGCGGTCTCGCCCTTGCTGACCGCCACCTGGCGCACCGTCCCGGGCGCGGCCTCGGTCACCAGACCTCGGTAGTAGTCCTGCTCGTCCATGCCGGGGTAGATGACGTGCGGGGAGTCGACCATGCCCTCCTCCAACCCCGCGAGCAGCTCCTCTTTGGTGTAGATGAGCGATTCGCGGGTCCGGTCGGCGAGCTCGTACTCATTGGTCATGGTCAGCGCGCGCGTCGGGCACGCCTCCACGCACAGGCCGCACAGAATGCAGCGCAGATAGTTGATCTGGTAGACGCGGCCGTAGCGCTCACCCGGGGAGTAGCGCTCCTCCTCCGTGTTGTCCGCGCCCTCCACATAGATCGCGTCCGCCGGGCAGGCCCAGGCGCACAGCTCGCAGCCGACGCACTTCTCCAGCCCGTCCGGATGGCGGTTGAGCTGGTGGCGTCCGTGGAATCGGGGCGCGGTCGGCTTCTTCTCCTCGGGGTACTGCTCGGTGAGCCGCTTCTTGAACATGGCCTTGAAGGTCACGCCGAAGCCGGCCACCGGGTTCTGGAAGTCAGACACCGTCGGCCTCCTTTCCGTCACTGACAGTGTCGGGCCCGCCACTGACAATCAGCTCGCGGTCGTGTCGCGGGCGTCGGCGCGGTGCGGGCGGCAGGGTCTGGCCGGGCAGCGGTGGCACCGGGAAGCCGCCCGCCATCGGGTCGAAGGCGGGCTCCGGGCCGCCGTCGGCCTCCGCCTCCGCCTCGGCCCGCGCTTCCCTGTCGCGGAAGATGTCGACGACGAACGACAGCAGCAACAGGACGAGGACCGCGCCGCCGACGTACAGCACGATGTCCTGGTAGTCGTAGTTCTCGTTGCGCAGCGCCCGCACGGTCGCGACCAGCATCAGCCAGACCATGGAGACCGGGATGAGGACCTTCCAGCCCAGCTTCATGAACTGGTCGTAGCGCACCCGCGGCAGCGTGCCGCGGATCCAGACGAAGGCGAACAGGAACGAGAGGACCTTGCCGACGAACCAGAGCATCGGCCACCAGCCGTGGTTGGCCCCCTCCCAGAAGGTGCTGATCGGCCATGGCGCCCGCCAGCCGCCCAGGAAGAGGGTGACCGCGACCATCGAGACGGTGACCATGTTGATGTACTCGGCGAGCATGAACATCGCGAACTTGATGGACGAGTACTCGGTGTTGAAGCCGCCGACCAGGTCGCCCTCGGACTCCGGCATATCGAAGGGCGCGCGGTTGGTCTCACCGACCATCGCGATGATGTAGATGATGAAGGAGACCGGCAACAGCAGCGCGTACCAGCGGTCGTGCTGGGAGTTGACGATCTCGGAGGTCGACATCGACCCGGAGTAGAGGAAGACCGCCGCGAAGGACATGCCCATCGCGATCTCGTAGCTGATCATCTGGGCGCAGGAACGCAAGCCGCCGAGGAGCGGATACGTGGAACCGGACGACCAGCCCGCCAGCACGATGCCGTAGATGCCCACCGAGGCGGTGGCCAGGATGTAGAGGATCGCGATCGGCAGGTCGGTCAGCTGCATCGTGGTGCGCTGCCCGAAGATCGAGATCTCGTTGTCGGCCGGGCCGAAGGGGATGACCGCGACCGCCATGAAGGCGGGGATGGCCGCGACGACCGGCGCCAGGACGTAGACGACCTTGTCCGCGCCCTTGACGACGATGTCTTCCTTCAGCATCAGCTTCACGCCGTCGGCCAGGGACTGGAGCATGCCCCAGGGGCCGTGCCGGTTCGGGCCGATGCGCAGCTGCATCCAGCCGACGACCTTGCGCTCCATGACGATGGAGATCAGCACGGTCACCATCAGGAAGGCGAAGCAGAAAACCGCCTTGATCAGGATCAGCCACCAGGGGTCGCGGCCGAACATCGACAGGTCTTCTGCGGCGAGGTAGCTCAGGTTCATGAGGTCACCTCCGGTTCGGTCGCGGGAGCGCCGATCTTGACCAGTTCACCGGGACGCGCGCCCAGGTCGTGGTACGCGCCGCCGCCCGTCGAGTTCAGCGGCAGCCAGACCACCCGGTCGGGCATCGCCGTCACCGCCAGGGGCAGCTGGAGCGACCCGGCCGGGCCGGTGACCCGTACGGGCTCCCCGTCGCGCAGCCCCGCCTCCTCCGCGGTCGCCTCCGACAGCCGGATGACCGCCGCGTGGCGGGTCGCGGCGAGCGCCGCGTCGCCCTCCTGGAGCCGGCCCTGGTCCAGCAGCAGCCGGTGGCCCGCGAGCAGCGCCTCGCCCTCGCCGGGACGGGGCAGCGGCCCGCCGGTCTCCATCGGCCCGATGCCGTGGGAGCCGGGCCAGGTGCCGAGCCGCGTCAGCTCGTCCCGTACGGCCTGGACGTCCGGCAGGTCGAACGGCACATCCATGGCGTCGGCCAGCATGTGCAGCACCCGGGCGTCCGGAAGGACATGGCGGCGGGTCATCTGGTCGGGCTTGATGGCCGCCTCGAACGGCCGGGCCCGCCCCTCCCAGTTGAGGAAGGTGCCCGCCTTCTCGACGACCGCCGCGACCGGCAGCACCACGTCCGCGTGCGCCGTGACCTCGGTGGGCCGCTGCTCCAGGCTGACCAGGAAGCCGACCGTCTCCAGGGCCTCGGCGGCCCGCGCCGGGTCGGGCAGATCGGCGATCTCGACGCCCGCGACCACCAGCGCGCCGAGCTCGCCGTCGGCGGCAGCCTCGACGATCCGGCCGGTGTCCCGGCCCGTCCGGGCGGGCAGTTCGGCGACGCGCCAGACCTCGGCGGTCTCCTCGCGGGCCCGCGGATCGACGACCGGACGGCCGCCGGGCAGCAGCCCGGGGAGCGCGCCCGCCTCGATGGCGCCCCGCTCCCCCGCCCGGCGCGGGATCCAGACCAGCGTGGCGCCGGTGGCGGCGGCGGCCCGTACGGCGGCGGTCAGCGCGCCCGGTACGGTCGCAAGCCGCTCACCTGCGACGATCACCGCGCCGTCGAGGCGCAGCGCCTCGGCCGCCCGCTCCCCGTCGGCGTCCAGGCCGGTGCGGCCCGCGAGCGCGTCCAGCCACTCGGTCTCGGTGCCGGGGGCCGCGGGCAGCAGCGTGCCGCCCGCCTTCGTCAGGCCACGGGTGGCGTGGGTGGCCAGTGAGAAGGTGCGCTGGCCGTGCTTGCGGTGGGCCTTGCGCAGCCGCAGGAAGACGCCGGGCGCCTCCTCCTCCGATTCGAAGCCGACCAGGAGGACGGCCGGGGCCTTCTCCAGCGCGGCGTACGTCAGGCCGCCGCCGTCCAGGTCGCGGCCCCGGCCCGCCACCTGGGTGGCCAGGAAGTCGGCCTCCTCGGCGCTGTGCGCCCGGGCCCGGAAGTCGATGTCGTTGGTGTCCAGGGCGACGCGGGCGAACTTCGCGTACGCGTACGCGTCCTCGACGGTGAGCCGGCCGCCGGTCAGCACGCCCGCGCGCCCGCGGGCCGCGGCCAGGCCGGTGGCCGCCGCCTCCAGCGCCTCGGGCCAGCTCGCCGGCTCCAGTTCGCCCGTCTCCCGGTCGCGCACCAGCGGAGTGGTGAGCCGGTCGGGGAGCTGCGCGTAGCGGAAGCCGAAGCGCCCCTTGTCGCAGATCCACTCTTCGTTGACCTCGGGGTCGTCCGCCGCGAGCCGCCGCATGACCTTGCCACGCCGGTGGTCGGTGCGGGTCGCGCAGCCGCTCGAGCAGTGCTCGCACACACTCGGCGAGGAGACCAGGTCGAAGGGGCGGGAGCGGAAGCGGTAGGCGGCCGACGTCAGCGCGCCCACCGGGCAGATCTGGATGGTGTTGCCGGAGAAGTACGACTCGAACGGGTCGCCCTCGCCCGTGCCCACCTGCTGCAGGGCGCCGCGCTCCAGCAGCTCGATCATCGGGTCGCCCGCGACCTGGTTGGAGAACCGGGTGCAGCGCGCGCACAGCACACACCGCTCGCGGTCCAGCAGCACCTGCGGCGAGATCGGCACCGGCTTGGCGAAGGTGCGCTTATGGCCCTCGAAGCGGCTGTCGGCCTGCCCGGCGGACATGGCCTGGTTCTGCAGCGGGCACTCGCCGCCCTTGTCGCAGACCGGGCAGTCCAGCGGGTGGTTGATCAGCAGCAGCTCCATCACACCGCGCTGCGCCTTCTCGGCCACGGGCGAGGTGAGCTGGGTCTTGACCACCATCCCGTCGGTGCAGGTGATCGTGCAGGAGGCCATCGGCTTGCGCTGACCTTCGACCTCGACGATGCACTGGCGACAGGCGCCGGCCGGGTCGAGGAGCGGATGGTCGCAGAAGCGGGGGATCTCGATACCGAGCAGCTCGGCCGCGCGGATCACCAAGGTCCCCTTGGGGACGGAGATCTCGATTCCGTCGATGGTGACAGAGACCAGATCTTCGCGTGGCACCGCTGCCTCTCCGCCTCCGGAGGGTGCATTGGTGGTCACGGTCATGCGGTCACCCCCAGGTGAGTGGAGCTCGGATCGTCGGCCCATACGGTGGACTTGGCGGGGTCGAAGGGGCACCCGCCACCGGTGATGTGCTGCTCGTACTCCTCCTTGAAGTACTTCAGGGAGGAGAAGATGGGGCTGGCGGCGCCGTCGCCCAGCGCGCAGAACGACTTGCCGTTGATGTTGTCGGCGATGTCGGCCAGCTTGGCGAGGTCTTCCATGCGGCCCTTGCCGGCCTCGATGTCGCGCAACAGCTGAACCAGCCAGTACGTGCCCTCGCGGCAGGGCGTGCACTTGCCGCAGGACTCATGCGCGTAGAACTCGGTCCAGCGGGTCACCGCGCGCACCACACAGGTCGTCTCGTCGAAGCACTGCAGCGCCTTGGTGCCGAGCATCGAACCGGCAGCGCCCACGCCCTCGTAGTCGAGGGGGACGTCCAGGTGCTCCTCGGTGAGCAGCGGCGTCGACGAGCCGCCGGGCGTCCAGAACTTCAGCCGGTGACCGGGCCGGATGCCGCCGCTCATGTCCAGTAGCTGCCGCAGGGTGATGCCCAGCGGGCCCTCGTACTGGCCGGGGGCCGCGACATGCCCGGACAGCGAGTAGAGCGTGAAGCCCGGGGACTTCTCGCTGCCCATCGACCGGAACCATTCCTTGCCCTTGGTGAGGATGGCGGGAACCGACGCGATGGACTCGACGTTATTGACGACAGTGGGGCACGCGTACAGACCCGCGACCGCCGGGAAGGGAGGCCGGAGCCGCGGCTGGCCGCGCCGCCCTTCCAAGGAGTCCAGCAGCGCGGTCTCTTCACCGCAGATGTACGCGCCGGCGCCCGCGTGCACGGTGATCTCGAGATCGGGCAGATCGGGCAGATCGGCCAGCCCCAGCTTCTGCCTGCGCGCGTCGGCCTTGCCGAGGTAGCCCGCCTCGTACACCTCGCGTACGGCCTCGTGCAACCGGCGCAGCACGGGCACGACTTCACCGCGCAGATAGATGAAGGCGTGCTGGGAGCGGATGGCATGACAGGCGATGATCATGCCCTCGATGAGGGCGTGCGGATTGGCGAAGAGGAGGGGGATGTCCTTGCAGGTGCCGGGTTCCGACTCGTCCGCGTTGACGACCAGGTAGTGCGGCTTGCCGTCGCCCTGCGGGATGAACTGCCACTTCATCCCGGTGGGGAAGCCCGCACCGCCGCGGCCGCGCAGCCCCGAGTCCTTCACCAGCGCGATCACATCGTCGGGTGCCATGGCGAGGGCCCTGCGCATGCCCTCGTACCCGTCGTGGCGCAGATAGGTCTCCATGCTCCAGGACTTGGACTCGTCCCAGAACGAGGACAGCACGGGTGCCAGCAGCTTCTCGGGGCTGCTCTCGCCCCGCTCGACGGTCACGGTCATCACTCCCCCTCCTCAGCGACCCGGCCGGACGCCTGCTCGTCCGGCGGGAAGTCCGCGGACCTGGGCGATACGACGCGGCCCGGGGCCGCCTCGCCCTTGGCCAGCCGCAGCCCCACCAGCGAGGCCGGGCCGGCGCTGCCGCTCGCCTCGACCGCGCCCGGGCGCGCGTCGGGGAATCCGGCGAGGATGCGCGCGGTCTCCTTGAAGGTGCACAGCGGAGCGCCGCGGGTCGGCTCGACAGTGCGGCCCGCCTGGAGGTCGTCGACCATCTGCTTGGCGGAGTCCACGGTCTGGTTGTCGAAGAACTCCCAGTTGACCATCACCACGGGCGCGTAGTCGCAGGCCGCGTTGCACTCGATGTGCTCAAGGGTGATCTTGCCGTCGTCGGTGGTCTCTCCGTTGCCGACGCCCAGATGGCGCTGCAGGGCCTCGAAGATCGCGTCGCCGCCCATCACCGCGCACAGGGTGTTGGTGCACACCCCCACCTGGTAGTCGCCGGAGGGCTTCCGCCGGTACATGGTGTAGAAGGTGGCGACCGCGGTGACCTCGGCGGTGGTCAGCCCCAGCACCTCGGCGCAGAACCGGACCCCGGTGCGGGTGACATGGCCCTCCTCCGACTGCACCAGGTGCAGCAGCGGCAGCAGCGCGCTGCGGCTGTCGGGGTAGCGGGCGATCACCTCCTCGGCATCCGCCTCGAGCCGTGCCCGGACCTCGGCCGGGTAGTCGGGGGCGGGGAGCTGCGGCATTCCCAGCTGCACATCGCTCACCGGTCGACGCCTCCCATCACAGGGTCGATGGACGCCACGGCGACGATCACGTCGGCGACCTGGCCGCCCTCGCACATCGCCGCCACGGACTGCAGGTTGGTGAAGGACGGGTCGCGGAAGTGCACCCGGAACGGGCGGGTGCCGCCGTCGCTGACCATGTGCACGCCCAGCTCGCCCTTGGGCGACTCGACGGCCGTGTACGTCTGCCCCGGCGGGACCCGGAACCCCTCGGTCACCAGCTTGAAGTGGTGGATCAGGGCCTCCATCGAGGTGCCCATGATCTTCTTGATGTGGTCGAGGGAGTTGCCGAGCCCGTCCGGCCCCAGCGCCAGCTGCGCCGGCCAGGCGATCTTCTTGTCCTCGACCATGACCGGTCCCGGCGCCAGCCGGTCCAGGCACTGCTCGACGATCCCCAGCGACTGGCGCATCTCCTCCAGCCGGATCAGGAAGCGGCCGTAGGCGTCGCAGGTGTCAGCGGTGGGGACCTCGAAGTCGTAGTTCTCATAGCCGCAGTACGGCTGGGACTTGCGCAGATCGTGCGGCAGCCCGGTGGCCCGCAGTATCGGTCCGGTCATGCCGAGCGCCATGCAGCCGGCCAGGTCGAGATAGCCGACGTCCTGCAGCCGGGCCTTGAAGATGGGGTTCCCGGTCGCGAGCTTGTCGTACTCGGGCATGTTCTTGCGCATCTTCTTCACGAAGGCGCGCACCTGGTCGACCGCCCCGGGCGGCAGATCCTGGGCGAGCCCGCCGGGCCGGATGTACGCGTGGTTCATCCTCAGGCCGGTGATCAGCTCGAAGATGTCCAGGATCATCTCGCGGTCACGGAAGCCGTAGATCATGATGGTGGTCGCACCGAGCTCCATACCGCCGGTGGCGATCGCCACCAGATGCGAGGAGAGCCGGTTGAGCTCCATCAGCATGACCCGGATGACCGAGGCCCGGTCCGGCACCTGATCCTCGATGCCCAGCAGCTTCTCGACGCCCAGGCAGTACGCGGCCTCGTTGTAGAAGGGCGTCAGATAGTCCATGCGGGTCACGAAGGTGGTGCCCTGCGTCCAGTTCCGGAATTCGAGGTTCTTCTCGATCCCGGTATGCAGATAGCCGATGCCGCAGCGGGCCTCGGTGACCGTCTCGCCGTCGATCTCCAGGATCAGCCGGAGCACGCCGTGGGTGGACGGGTGCTGCGGCCCCATGTTGACGATGATCCGCTCGTCGTCGGCCCGGGACGCTGCGGCCACGACCTCGTCCCAGTCACCGCCGGTGACGGTGTAGACGGTGCCTTCGGTCGTCTCGCGCGTGGAGGCGGAGGAGGCGGAGGGGGTTGCGTGGGTGGCAGACATCAGCTGTACGACCTCCGCTGGTCCGGAGCCGGGATCTGGGCGCCCTTGTACTCGACGGGGATACCGCCCAGGGGATAGTCCTTGCGCTGCGGGAAGCCCTGCCAGTCGTCGGGCATCATGATCCGCGTGAGCGCGGGATGTCCGTCGAAGACCAGGCCGAAGAAGTCGTACGCCTCGCGCTCATGCCAGTCGTTGGTCGGATAGACGTCGACGATCGACGGGAGGTGCGGGTCGCTGTCGGGGACGCTCACCTCCAGCCGGATCAACCGGTTATGGGTGATCGAGCGCAGGTGGTAGACGGCGTGCAGCTCACGCCCCTTGTCGCCGGGGAAGTGGACGCCGCTGACGCCCGTGCACAGCTCGAAGCGGAGCGCCGGGTCGTCGCGCAGGGTCCTGGCCACCGTCGGCAGATGCTCGCGCGCGATGTGGAAGGTCAGCTCGTCGCGGTCCACGACGGTCTTCTCGATCGCGTTCTCCGGGACCAGCGACTGCTCTTCGAGCGCGCCCTCGAGTTCGTCGGCGACTTCGTCGAACCAGCCCCCGTACGGCCGGGAGGCCGCGCCGGGCAGCCGTACGGGCCGCACCAGGCCGCCGTAGCCCGAGGTGTCGCCGCCGTTGTTGGCGCCGAACATGCCGCGCTGGACGCGGATGGGCTCGCCCTGGTCGCCGCGGCTGCCGGGCAGGTTCTCGGCGTTGAGGTCCTTGTCGGGGTTGACCCCATTAGCCTCAGTCAACGCAGCAGCCCCTTCATCTCGATCGTCGGGAGCGCCTTGAGCGCCGCTTCCTCCGCCTCGCGGGCCGCGCGCTCGCGGTTCACGCCGAGCTTCTCCTCGCGGATCTTCTGGTGCAGCTTGATGATCGCGTCCAAGAGCATCTCGGGCCGCGGCGGGCAGCCGGGCAGATAGATGTCGACCGGGACGATGTGATCGACGCCCTGCACGATCGCGTAGTTGTTGAACATGCCGCCCGAGGAGGCGCACACGCCCATCGAGATGACCCACTTCGGATTCGGCATCTGGTCGTAGACCTGCCGCAGCACCGGGGCCATCTTCTGGCTGACCCGCCCGGCCACGATCATCAGATCGGCCTGTCGGGGCGAGCCGCGGAAGACCTCCATACCGAAGCGGGCCAGGTCATAGCGGCCGGCGCCGGTGGTCATCATTTCGATGGCGCAGCAGGCGAGCCCGAAGGTGGCCGGGAAGACGGAGGACTTTCGCGCCAGTCCCGCCGCCTGCTCCACGGTGGTCAGCAGGAAGCCGCTCGGCAGCTTGTCTTCGATACCCATGGGACGGTTCTCCTCTCACTCAGTCCATTCCAGGCCGCTAGTCCCACTCCAGGCCGCCGCGTCGCCACACATACGCGTAGGCGACGAAGACGGTGAGCACGAAGAGGAGCATCTCCACGAGCCCGAACAGCCCCATGGCGTCGAAGGTGACCGCCCAGGGGTAGAGGAAGACGATCTCGATGTCGAAGACGATGAAGAGCATCGCCGTCAGGTAGTACTTGATGGGGAAGCGCCCACCGCCGGCCGGATGTGGCGTCGGCTCGATGCCGCATTCATAGGCCTCGAGCTTGGCCCGGTTGTAGCGCTTGGGGCCGATGATCGTGGCCATGAGGACCGAGAAGATCGCAAAGCCTGCCCCGAGGGCTCCCAGTACGAGGATGGGCGCGTATGCGTTCACCGTCCTCGCTCCCTTCAGTCGACGATGACTGGTTGGCGGACCACACGGACTGCGCGGACCGCACTCACGAAGATCGCGCACATGTGAGGCAGTTCACAAGCCCGTTTCGCTGCATCCTATGCCCGCCGGTATGTGATCTGCGACACGGGGTGCAACAACGTCTTTGTGATCTCCACCACCTGACGAAGGATCATGAAGTCGGATGAGAAGTGATCTTGCACTCGAAGCATCCGATCGATCACGAGACGTGACATACGGATCCGTCGCCACAGGTGAGCGGCTTGCGCTCTTTACAAGCTATGGTACCTACACGCAAATTTGCGATGAACCCTTCCGTCTGATATGAGGCATCCATCCCGATGAGTGACCCGGTCGCGGACCGCGACGCCGTCACCCCGACCCGCCGCCGCCCCGCCGCCCCTTGATCGCTACTACGCGCTTTCGTTCACGAGCCGGGTTCGGGAGTGAGGTATCCCACCCCGCGAAAGGTTGTGGATCTCAATTTGACGGGAATCCTTGGTGCACCAGTCGGGTTGATGGTAGGCCGCACGGGAGCCCGCCAGGGCCGCCAAATGCCGTGCGTATGGGCATGATCGAAAAATTCGGACACGGCGCCAGGACCCCGGAACAAGATCGAGAACCCGCAATTTCAGACGTGTACACGTCAAATGTGGCGCACGCCACTTTTCTTGATCCCGGCCTACGACCCCTGATAGCCGTTGGACCCATGTCCCAGACCGCACACATACCCAGCCACCGGAAGCCCCGCCGTGCCGCCGCCCCCACGCGTGCACTCCGCACCGGGGTCACCGGTGGCTTTCTGACGCTCGCGGTCGCCGGCGCCGCCGCACCCGCTCTGGCCGCCGAGCCGGCCGCCGCCGAGACGACCCTCGAGATGCCGACCCTCGGCGACACTCTGGCGAGCACCGCGGCGCAGTCCGCCGACGCCACCCACCAGGCGGCCTTCGACTACCAGCTCCAGGCGCAGCAGGACCAGGCCGCCGCCAAGGCCAAGACCGCGGCGACGAAGGCCAAGGTCGAGGCCGACCGCAAGGAGCGCGAGGCCAAGGAGGCGGCGCGCAAGGCCGCCGCCCGCCGTGCGGCCCAGGAGAAGGCCGAGCGGGCGTCCCGCGCCGCCGAGCGCACCACCCTCTCCACCGCGACGTCCAAGGCCACGTCGAACGCCACGTCCACCGCGACGAAGGCGACCGGCAATGCCGCGACGGTGATCAGCTTCCTGAAGGCCCAGCTGGGCAAGGCGTACGTGCTGGGCTCCAGCGGCCCCTCCTCGTACGACTGCTCCGGCCTGACCCAGGCCGCCTTCAACCAGATCGGCATCAGCCTGCCGCGCGTGTCGCAGGACCAGTCCAACCAGGGCACCGCCGTATCGCTGGACAACCTCCAGCCCGGCGACCTGCTCTACTGGGGCGGCCGGGGCAGCGCGTACCACGTCGGCGTCTACATCGGCGACGGCAAGTTCATCGGCGCCCAGAACCCGAGCACCGGCATCGTCGAGCGCCCGCTGAGCTACGACCCGCCGACCGGCGCCGTCCGCCTCCTCTAGGCCCGGAGAGCCCAGAATCGCGAGCCGAGCAGAAATGGGGCCGCCTTCCCGTACGTCAGTCGGCGTCCGGGGCGGCGGCCTCATTCCGTACCGGCGTCAGGCGTGGGCCTATGCGTAGACCTTCTCCACGAACTCGGCGATCTGGGGTTCGGTGAGGTGGTGGGCCAGATCGGCCTCGCTGATGATGCCGACCAGCCGCTTGTTCTTGTCGATCACCGGCAGCCTGCGGATCTTGTTCTGCTCCATCTCCCGGAGCACATCGCTGACGTCCGCATCGGCCGGTATCCAGCGCGGCGTGCCCTTGGCCAGCTCCCCCGCCGTCGTCCTGGAGCAGTCCTTGCCCTCGGCGACACAGCCGACGACGATGTCGCGGTCGGTCAGGATGCCGCACAGCCGCTCGTTCTCATCGGCGATCGGCAGCGCCCCGACGTTCAGGTCCCGCATCAGCTGGGCCGCGCGGTCCACCGTCTGGGACTTGGGGATCCACTGCGCGCCCGGGTGCATGATGTCTGCGGCCTTGGTCATGGTGTGTCCTCCTGACGGCCCACCGCCGGCGGAACCGACCCGCGGGCCCGATCCGGTGTCACCGCGGCCGGCGCCACGGCGCCCCCCTCTCCTTCAATGTCACCACCGCCCCGGGCGCCTCGCGACCGGCGCCGCCCGCAAAGCCCTCCCGGCCGGCCCCGGACCCGACCCCGGCCCGCCCCGGCCTCCCAGCGGCGGCCTCCGGTGCCCGGTGCCAGACTGAGAACTGCCGGGGCGGCCACAGCCCCGCGGCGGCGCGGGATCCGGCCCCGGCGACCCCGGCTCACCAGGATCCGCCGAAGGAGCACACATGCTCACCACCGACTACGTCCCCGGCGCCCCCAACTGGCTCGACCTCGGCACTCCCGACACCGACACGGCCGCCGCCTTCTACACCGGCCTGTTCGGCTGGACTTCGGAGTCGGCCGGTCCCGAGGCGGGCGGCTACGGCTTCTTCAAGAAGGACCGCAAGACCATAGCGGCACTCGGCCCGCTCCACGAGGAGGGCGCGCGCCCCGCCTGGACGCCGTACTTCCACACCACCGACGCCTCGGGCACCGCCGCGCTGATCGCGGAGGCGGGCGGCACGGTGCGCACCGAACCGTTCGACGTCTTCGACGAGGGGCGGATGGCCCAGTTCACCGACCCCGGCGGCGCCCGGTTCGCCGTCTGGCAGCCCGGCAAGACCCAGGGCCTCGAAGCGGTCACCGAGCAGGGCACGTTGTGCTGGGTGGAGCTGCACACCGCCGACCCGGTCGCCACGATCGCCTTCTACCACACGGTGTTCGCCTGGACCGCCGAGGAGATGTCGTTCTCCGGCGGGACCTACACCGTGCTCTCCACCGCCGGGCCCGGCGGTGAGGGCTCCTTCGGCGGCATGGCGCCGCTCCAGCAGGGGCACGACGTCCCGCAGTGGCTGCCGTACTTCGAGGTGGCGGACTGCGACCAGGTTGTCGCCCGGGCCGAAAAGCTCGGCGCGTCGGTGCTGATGCCCGCCACGACGGCCGAGGACATCGGCCGTATGGCCTGGCTGGCCGACCCGGCCGGCGCGCATTTCGCCGTCATCACGAGCGCCAATCCGGCGACGGCCGCCTGAGCGGCTTGAACCGGCGCCCTCGCTATGCCTTCGGGGCCACCTTCGCCAGGCCGTTGATGATGCGGTCCATCGCGTCGCCGCCCGTCGGGTCGGTGAGGTTGGCCATCAGCTTGAGCGTGAACCGCATCAGCATCGGGTGGGTCAGACCGCGCTGGGCCGCCAGCTTCATGACCGTCGGATTGCTGATCAGCTTCACGAAGGCGCGGCCCAGCGTGTAGTAGCCGCCGTAGGTGTCCTTGATGACCTTCGGATAGCGCTGGAGGGCCAGTTCGCGGCGGGCGGCGGTGGCGCGGGCGTGAGCCTGGACGATGACGTCCGAGGCGATCCGACCGGATTCCATCGCATAGGCGATGCCCTCGCCGTTGAACGGGTTGACCATGCCGCCCGCGTCGCCGACCAGCAGCAGCCCCCGGGTGTAGTGCGGCTGGCGGTTGAAGGCCATGGGGAGGGCGGCGCCGCGGATCGGGCCGGTCATGTTCTCCGGGGTGTAGCCCCAGTCCTCGGGCATCGAGGCGCACCACGCCTTGAGCACCTCGCGCCAGTCCAACTCCTTGAAGGACCCGGAGGTGTTCAGCACGCCGAGGCCGACGTTGCTGGTGCCGTCGCCCATGCCGAAGATCCAGCCGTAGCCGGGCAGCAGCCGGTCCTGCGGGCCGCGGCGGTCCCACAACTCCAGCCAGGACTCCAGGTAGTCGTCGTCGTGGCGGGGCGAGGTGAAGTACGTACGCACCGCCACGCCCATCGGCCGGTCCTCGCGCCGGTGCAGCCCCATGGCCAGCGAGAGCCGGGTGGAGTTGCCGTCCGCGGCGACCACCAGCGGGGCGTGGAAGGTGACCGGCGTCTTCTCCACGCCGAGCTTGGCCTGGACACCGATGACCTTGCCCGTACGGTCGTCGATGACCGGGGCTCCCACGTTGCACCGCTCGTGCAGCCGGGCGCCGGCCTTCTGGGCCTGCCGCGCCAGCTGCTCGTCGAAGTCGTCGCGCTTGCGGACAAGACCGTAGTCCGGGTATGAGGCCAGCTCCGGCCAGTCGAGCTCGAGCCGCACCCCGCCGCCGATGATCCGCAGACCCCGGTTGCGCAGCCAGCCCGCCTCCTCGGAGACGTCGATGCCCATGGCGACGAGCTCCTTGGTGGCGCGCGGGGTCAGCCCGTCGCCGCACACCTTCTCGCGCGGGAACGCCGTCTTCTCCAGCAGCAGCACATCCAGGCCGGCCTTGGCGAGGTAGTACGCCGTGGTGGAGCCGGCGGGCCCGGCGCCGACGACGATGACATCGGCGGTCCGCTCCGTGGATGCGGTCTCGCTCACGCGGGTCTCCCGAAGGCTCGGTAACGGCGTGCCGGTCGCGCCGGGCACTGGACGGTTGCAGTCTATGTGGCGTGCTCCGGCGGATACGGAGGGCCACCCCTGGTCGTGCCTGCCGCGCATCCGGCTTGACGCCGCGATCGCCTGACGCCGCGGTGGCGACCGCTTGACGGCGCCAGTGGTTACGGCCTGACGCCCCGGTGGTTACGGCCTGACGGCGCCAGTGGTTACGGCTTGATGCCCCGGTGGAGCGCCACGATCCCGCCCGTCAGATCGCGCCAGGCGACCTTCGCCCAGCCCGCCTTGCCCAGCCGCGCGGCCAGACCGGCCTGGTCGGGCCAGGCCCGGATCGACTCGGCGAGGTAGACGTACGCGTCAGGGCTGCTGCTGACCGCGGTCGCGACCGGCGGCAGGGCGCGCATCAGGTACTCGGTGTAGACGGTGCGCAGCGGCCGCCAGGTGGGGTGGCTGAACTCGCAGATCACGATGCGGCCGCCGGGCCTGGTCACGCGCAGCAGCTCGCGCAGCGCGGCCTGGGTGTCCTGGACGTTGCGCAGCCCGAAGGAGATCGTGACGGCGTCGAAGACCCCGTCGGCGAAGGGCAGCCGGGTCGCGTCGCCCGCCGTGAGCGGCAGCCGCGGATGGCGCCGCTTGCCCTCCCGGAGCATGCCGAGCGAGAAGTCGCAGGGGACGACGTACGCGCCGGCGGCTGCGAACGGCAGCGAGGAGGTGCCCGTACCGGCGGCGAGGTCGAGCACGCGCTCACCGGGGCGCGCGGCGACGGCCCGCGCCACGGCCTTGCGCCACAGCCGGGCCTGCCCGAGCGACAGCACGTCGTTGGTGAGGTCGTACTTGGCCGCCACGTCGTCGAACATCGCGGCGACTTCGTGCGGCTGCTTGTCCAGGGATGCTCGGGTCACGCCCCCATTGTTCACCTGGCGTCGGCACGCCCCGCGCGGGGCCCCGCCCGTGTCGTTCAGCGGCGGTTCAGCGGCGGCGGTGCACCAGCCGGCCGGCCAGCACCGTGGCCACGCACTCGCCGTCCGCGTCGAAGGCCGCGAGGTCCGCCCGGCCGGTCTCGACCAGCGCGGACGGGCGCGGCCGGTCCAGGACGGCGACGCCGCCCCGCCGCGCGGCCGCCAGCAGCTCGGGGTCGGTGACCCGCGCCGCGACGACGGCCGTCGCGCCCAGCCGGAGCAGCGCGTGGATCCGCTCGCGCGGGCTGGGCGCGTCGGGCACCGGCGCGTCGTGGACCAGGCCCGGGCCCAGCGTGCCGGGCCAGTGGCGCACCCGGGCCCGCGGATACGCCCGGAGCAGCTCGTCCAGCGGCCCGACCGCCGCGATCCGGTCGCCGTCGACCGCGACGGCTGCGTCACGCAGCGGCGCCGCGTCGTCGGGGGTGAGCCGGACGAGGGGCGCCGCGTGGAGGGTGAGCATCAGAAGTGTCGTATCAGGAGGTTTATCGGCAGACCTATCAAGAGGCGTCTCAAGAGGCGTCGATCAGCTTGAGCTCCGGGTGGGCGGTGCCGCCCTCGATCGCCGTCGACGACAGATGCGAGACGACATGGTCGTCGACCGGGTCGTTCGCCGGGTCGTCGTGCACGACCAGGTGCTCGTACGTGGTGGCGCGCTGCGCGGGCACCCGCCCCGCCGTACGGATGAGGTGGAGCAGTTCCATCCGGTTGGACCGGTGCCGGGCGCCCGCCGAGGAGACCACGTTCTCCTCCAGCATCACCGAGCCGAGGTCGTCCGCCCCGTAGTGCAGCGACAGCTGACCGGCCTCCTTGCCGACGGTCAGCCAGGAACCCTGGATATGGGCCACGTTGTCGAGGAACAGCCGGGCGATCGCGAGCATCCGCAGGTACTCGAAGATGGTCGCCTGCGTCTGCCCCTTCAGGTGGTTGTTCTCGGGCTGGTAGGTGTACGGGATGAAGGCGCGGAAGCCGCCCGTACGGTCCTGCACATCGCGGATCATGCGGATGTGCTCGATCCGCTCGGCGTTCGTCTCGCCGGTGCCCATGAGCATCGTGGAGGTGGACTCGACCCCGAGGTTATGGGCGGTCTCCATGATCTCCAGCCAGCGCTCGCCCGACTCCTTCAGCGGCGCGATGGCCTTGCGCGGCCGCTCGGGCAGCAGCTCGGCGCCCGCGCCCGCGAAGGAGTCCAGGCCCGCGGCGTGGATGCGGCGGATCGCCTCCTCGGCCGAGACGCCGGAGATCCGGGCCATGTGCTCGACCTCGGAGGCCCCCAGCGAGTGGATCACCAGCTGCGGGAATTCCTTCTTGATGGCCGAGAAGTGCTGCTCGTAGTACTCCACCCCGAAGTCCGGGTGGTGGCCGCCCTGGAACATGATCTGTGTGCCGCCGAGTTCGACGGTCTCGGCGCAGCGGCGCAGGATGTCGTCGAGGTCGCGGGTCCAGCCCTTGGCGGTGTCCTTGGGCGCGGCGTAGAAGGCGCAGAACTTGCAGGCCGTCACGCAGACGTTGGTGTAGTTGATGTTCCGCTCGATGATGTACGTCGCGATGTGCTCGACGCCCGCGTAGCGGCGGCGGCGGGCCGCGTCGGCGGCGGCGCCGAGCGCGTGCAACGGGGCGGACCGGTACAGGTCGAGCGCTTCCTCCGGGGTGATACGGCCCCCGGCGGCGGCGCGGTCGAGGACGGCCTGAAGCGATGCGTTCTCGGTCACCGGGGCGTCCCTTTCGGCGGGTTGCGGACGGACTGCCCCAGCGTACGCCAGCCCTCACGGCGCTACGCCGAGGCCCCACGGTGGCCTCCGTGGTGACTTCCGTGGCGGCTCTGCGGCGGCCTCTGTGGCGGCTCCGTGGCGGCCCTTCAGCGGGGCGCGGAACGGGCGGTCAGTTCACCTTGCGCAGGGTGCCGCTCGGGTTGCCGCCCTCCTCGTCCGCCGTCTTGTAGCGCAGCGAGCCGTTGGAGGCGAGCGTGAACCGTTCATCGGACGAGCCGGTGCTACAGCCCGTCTGCCTCTCGTCCTTCTTGACCCGCGAGTCGAGGACCAGCGCGGTCGAGGTGGCCGAGACCAGCTTCCAGCTGCTGTCGCAGCGGAGCACCAACAGCTCGACCCTGCCACTGGCGACCCTGTCCCCCGGCTTTCCCTGGCGGATGGTGATGGTCAGCTCGCCCCCGGGAGCGCCGGAGTCGGTCGTCAGGTCGCCTTTCCAGGTCCCGAGGAACGCCTTGGGCACGCCCTGGCCGGGGCTGTCGCCGGCGTGGTCCGTCGCGCTGGGCCCCGGGCTCTTGGTCGCGGCGGAGTCGTTCTTGCCTTCGTCCCCGCCGGTGCCCGGCAGCACATGGAACACGACGGCCGCCGTCGTGGCGGCGGCCAGCGCGCCCGCGATCGACAGCACCAGCGTGCAGCTGAGCGCCTTGGGCCGCTTCCTGCCTCCGATGGCGGCGGACAGCGCGAACCTGCGCCCCCCGGCCGACTGTCCCTCGGCCGGCTGTCCCTCTGCCGGGGCGGGCGCGCCGGGAGCCCGGCCCTCCGGCGCGGCGGCCCGGGCCGGGCCGCCGTACGACGGGTCCGGCGGGCCGAACGCACCCAGGGGAGTGGCGGGCGTATGCGCCGACGCCGCCGGGGTCCCGGGAGCCGTGAGGATCACCGGGGCGGGCGGGGCCCCGGGGGTCTGCGGAGCCGCCGGCGTGGCCGCGGGGACGGCGGGCGCCGACGCGTCCAGGTCGAGGAGCTCCACCGCCCGCCGGCTCACCCGCTCGACCAGCGGCCCGGGCAGCCACCCCGGCCGCACCAGGTCCGAGGCGCCCCCGTCCGGGGCGAGGCGGCTGACGATCCGCTCCGGGGTGGGCCGGGCGGACGGGTCCTTGGCCAGGCAGGCGGCGACCAGGTCCCGCAGCTCCCCGGTCAGCCCGCGGCCGAGCCGGGCCTCCTCGTGGACCACCTTGTAGAGCAGCGCGGCCGAGCTGTCGCCCGGGAAGGGCGGCTCGCCCGTCGCCGCGTACGCCAGCACGGCGCCGAGCGAGAAGACGTCGGCCGCACCGTCCACGCCCTTGCCCAGGATCTGCTCGGGCGCCATATAGCCGGGCGAGCCGATCGAGGCGCCGGTCGAGGTCAGGGACACCGTGCCCTGCGTGGCCCGCGCTATGCCGAAGTCGATCAGGCGCGGGCCGTCCAGGGCGAGCAGCACGTTGGACGGCTTGACGTCGCGGTGGACCAGGCCCAGGGCGTGCACGGCGACCAGCGCCTCCGCCAGCCCCGCGCCCAGGGCCCGTACGGACGGCTCGGGCAGCGGCCCCTCGTCGGCGATGGCCTGGCTCAGGGACGGGCCCGCGACATAGCCCGTGGCCACCCACGGGACGCGCGCGTCCGGATCGGCGTCCAGGACCGGCGCGGTCCATTCCCCGCCGACCCGCCGCGCGGCCTCCACCTCACGGCGGAACCGGGCGCGGAACTCGTGGTCGAGCGAGAAGTGTGCGTGCACGACCTTCACGGCCACGGTCCGGCCGCCCGCGCTACGCCCCACGAAGACCCGGCCCATACCGCCCGAGCCGAGCCGGCCGAGCAGTCGGTATGCGCCGATGACCTGCGGATCCTCCGCTCCCAGCGGCTCCATCCCGTCGCTCCCCCCTCGCCTGCGCCGCTCCAGCTTAGGTCCTGCCCCTGACATACCGCCGGGAGCGGGACCCGATGCGCACCAAGCCGTTACACCGCTGCCCAGGGCGGTCGGACGGGCGTTCCAGGGCGCTCAGACAGCCATGTCGCCCGGTTCACCCGGCACGGGAGCCCAGGTCCGCCGGGCGCACCCGTACGTCGGCGGGGTAGCCGGCCACCGGGCCGGTGCGGCGCGCGAACTCGGCGATGCCCTCCAACTGGCGCTCGCCCAGGCTGAAGTCGAGGGTGGTGAAGTAGCGCTCCAGGACCGGCGCCTCCAGCGCCTCCCAGCGCGCCGCCTGCTCGGCGACCTTGGTGACCTCCACCAGGGACAGGTCCCGGGAGTCGAGAAACGCCTCGTGCACCTTGCTGACGATCTCCGGCTCCCGCTCCATGTACTCGCGGCGCGCCGCCCACACCGCGAAGACGAACGGCAGCCCGGTCCACTCCTTCCACATCTGCCCCAGGTCATGGACCTGGAGGCCGAGCTTCGGGGCGTAGTGCAGATTGGCGCGCAGCGCCGCGTCGCCGATCAGCACCGCCGCCTCCGCCTCCTGCATCATCAGGCTGAGGTCCGGCGGGCAGGTGTAGTAGTCGGGGGTGATCCCGTAGCGCTCGGCGAGCAGCAGCTGCGCCAGCCGTACGGAGGTGCGCGAGGCGGAGCCGAGGGCGACCCGGGCCCGGTCCAGCTGCTCGAGCGGCAGCTGCGAGACGATCACACAGGACATCACGGGCCCGTCGCAGCCGACCGCGATATCGGGCAGCGCCACCAGGTCGTCGGCGTTGCGCAGGAACTCCACCAGGCTGATCGGGCCGATGTCGAGATCGCCGCGGACCAGCTTGTCGTTGAGGGCGTCCGGAGTGTCCTTGGTGAGCTCGACGTCGAGCAGGGCGCCACTGGTCGCCAGGCCCCAGTAGAGGGGCAGACAGTTGAGGTACTGGATGTGGCCGACCCTCGGCCGGGTCCGGCGGCAGGGCGGGTGGGCACCGCCTGCGGCGGTCGTGGCGTCGTATGTACTCCGGGCGGGGGAACTCGGTGAATTGTCCACATACGGAGGCTAGCCCCGCGTGTCGCACACGGCGGCGGCGGGGGCCGCCGCAGGGCCGGGGCAGTCCGCTCCGACCTGGGGTCCTATCCAATCGGCTGACCAGGGAAACCCCTCGAATTCGTGATCTTCGGCTCCTTCCCCGCACACACGCAGCGTGCTAAGCTCGCCGCAAGTTGCAGTTTGGTTTCCTTGCAGTACAAAGCCTGCGGAGCATGTAACCGCGGGCTTTTGTAGATTTTCAGACTTCTTGCAGGTTCTGGAGCAGGGCAACCCTTTGGCCCAAGGAGGGCTTATGGCTACCGGAACCGTCAAGTGGTTCAACGCCGAGAAGGGCTTCGGCTTCATCGCCCAAGACGGCGGCGGCCCCGATGTCTTCGTTCACTACTCCGCGATCAACGCGTCTGGTTTCCGCTCCCTTGAGGAGAACCAGGCCGTTACCTTCGACGTCACCCAGGGCCCGAAGGGCCCGCAGGCGGAGAACGTCAGCGCGGCCTGATTAAGCAGTACCCAAGGAGCCCCGGCTTCCGCTTCGGCGGGGGCCGGGGCTCCTGCCTTGTTTTCGACCTTGAAATCTTCCCTATTCACTTAATCGTTTATTCACTTCAGATACCGGCACTGTTTTCTGTGTCATCCGCGTTCTTCACGTTCTTCGCGTTCTTCGCGTTCTTCGCGTTCTTCGCGTTCTTCGCGTTCTTCGCGTTCTTCGCGTTCTCCGCCGCGTACAGCGTCTCGATCTCCTCGGCGAAGTCCCGGGCGACCGCCGCCCGCCGCAGCTTCAGCGACGGCGTCAGATGCCCGGACTCCTCGGTGAACGACACCGGCAGCACGGCGAAGCGGCGGATCGACTCGGCGCGCGAGACCAGCTCATTGGCGTCGTCCACGGCGCGCTTGACCTCCGCGAGCAGCAGTTCGTCGGTGACCAGCCGACGGATCGGCACGGCCTGCCGCTGCGCCATCCGCCGCCAGTGCGCCAGCCCGTCCGGGTCCAGGGTGAGCAGCGCCGTCACATACGGGCGGTTGTCGCCGATCACCATGCACTGACCGACCAGCGGATGGGCGCGCAGCCGGTCCTCCAGCGGGGCGGGGGCCACGTTCTTGCCGCCCGATGTGACGATCAGTTCTTTCTTACGGCCGGTGATGGTCAGATAGCCCTCGTCGTCGAGCGCCCCGAGGTCACCGGTGGCGTACCAGGTCTCCGGGCCGCCCTCGGGCACGGCGCGCCCCAACTGCGCGTCCCAGTAGCCGGAGAAGACCTGCCCGCCGCGCAGCAGCACCTCGCCGTCCTCCGCGATCCGCACCGCGCTGCCGGGCAGCGGCCAGCCCACAGTGCCCAGGCGCGGGCGCAGCGGGGGTGTGACGGTGGCGGCCGCGGTCGTCTCCGTCAGGCCGTAGCCCTCGAAGATCTCGATGCCCGCGCCCGCGTAGAAGGCGGCGAGGCGGCGGCCGAGCGGGGAGCCGCCGCAGATCACGTAGCGCACCTTGCCGCCGAGCGCGTCCCGGATCTTGCGGTAGACCAGCGGTTCGTACAGCGCGTGGGCGGCGCGCAGCACCGGCCCCGGGCGGCTGCCGCCGCGCCGGGCCTCCTCGAGCGCCACGCCGTACCGCCGGGCCACCCCGGCGGCGCGGTCGAAGGCGCCGGCCCGGCCCATCCGCTCGGCCGTCGCCCGTCCGCTGTTGTGGACCTTCTCCAGCACATAGGGGATGGCCAGCAGGAAGGTCGGCCGGAATCCGGCCAGGCCCGCCAGCAGGTCCTCGGTGCGGAGGCTGGGGGCGTGGCCTAGCCGGACCCGGGCCCGGAGACAGCCGACCGCGATCATCCGCCCGAAGACATGCGACAGCGGCAGGAAGAGGAGGGTGGCGGCGGGCTCGTCGCTGACCGTTTTGAAGACCGGGTGGAGCAGTTCGATGGCGTTGTCCACCTCGGCGAAGAAGTTGGCGTGGGTGAGCGCACAGCCCTTGGGGCGGCCCGTGGTGCCCGAGGTGTAGACGATGGTCGCGAGGTCGCCTGGCCCCAGGCCGGCCCGCCGCCGCGCCACCTCCTCGTCCGGGATCGCCCGCCCGGCCGCGTCCAGCTTGGCGACGGCGCCCGCGTCGAACTGCCACAGATGGGCGAGGTCGGGCAGCTCCCGCCGTACGGCGCTGACCAGCCGCGACTGCTCCACGCTCTCGACGACGCAGGCGGCGGCGCCCGAGTCCCGCAGGATCCAGTGCGTCTGCGCCTGCGAGGAGGTGGGGTAGACGGGGACGGTGACCAGCCCGGCGGCCCAGGCGGCGAAGTCGAACAGCGTCCACTCGTAGGTGGTGCGGGCCATGATCGCCAGCCGGTCGCCGGGCCGCAGACCGTGCGCGATCAGCCCCTTGGCGCAGGCCAGCACCTCGGCGGCGAACGCGGCGGCGGTGACCTCCCGCCAGCTGCCGTCCGGGTTCACCCGGCTGAGGACGGGGTCGGCGGGGGCCTGGGCGGCGTTGTCGAAGGGGATGTCGGCCAGACTGCCGCGGGTGACGGGCGGGGCGAGCGGGGGGACGGCGGCCTGCCGTATCCGGCCGCCCGCGGCCTGCAGTTCGGGTGGGGTGAGGGCGGGCGCAGGGGTGGGCGCGGGACGTACTGACCGCTGTGGCATGACGACTCCTGACCCATCAGTAACGTTACTTCAGAGTAATCATCCTTTGATTCCCCCGGGAAGACCTGTGCGAGTGCGCCGGGTGGCGGTGCCTGTCTACGGTGATGCCCTCGGGCCGTACACCGACGAGGGGCAAGTGCCCATGGCGATACGCCTCCCCATACGTGTCCCCGTTCGCCTCCCTGTACGTCTCCCTGTGCGCCTTCTGACGACCGCGTCGCTGACGGTGGGGCTGTGCGCCGGACTGCCCGCTCCCCCGGCCTCCGCGGCCTGCGAGGACGCCCCGAACACCGCCGGATCCGTGGACGGTTCGGAGCTGACCTACGATCTGCACACCAAGTACACGGCGGAGTGGGACCGGGCGCGCGCCGCCTGGAACGCGCTGGGCAAGGTCGACGTCCGGCCGGATACGGGCACGGCGTACGCGGATGTGGACGCGAGCGACGTCGACCGCAGCGACGTCGGCTGGTCCGGTCTGTGGGAGCCCCACGACCTCGGCTCCGACGACATCGTCCTCAACGACCACTTCCTGAAGGACTACTCCGCGGAGACCAGGAACGGCGTGGTCACCCACGAACTCGGCCATGCGCTCAAGCTGGGGCACCACACCGCCACCGGCGCGGTCATGTACTGCGACGACACCCGCACCGCCATCACCCCGTCGGCCGACGACATCGCGGCCTACCGGGCCATCTGGGGGTGAACGGCGCCGTGTTCACCGAACTTCACCCCAGCGGAGCAGCGCGCACGGCGCATCCGAAGCGCAGGGCGCGCGCAGGAGCGCGCACCAAAGCGATCGCGCTCGGCTCGGCCCTCCTGGCCCTCGGCGGCGGCGCGGCCGCGTGGTTCACCGTCCCGTATGGCACCACCCACTACCACCCCACCTACGCGGTACGGCTCGACACCCCGGAATTCGCCTCCGGTTGGGCCGACGACGTGTTCATCGGCAAGGTCACGGCGCGCGAGGGACTGCGGCGTACGAACGGCGACCGGCTGCTGTGGACCACCTACCGGGTCGAGGTGCGCAAAACCCTCAAGGGCGAGGTCAGCGGCAGCGTACGGGTCGCCCAGGAGGGCGGCGACGACCCGCTGCGGCGGCAGCGGGTCGTGGTGGGCGAGGCCCCGGCGCTCGAGGTGGGCAGGACCTATGTCCTGGCCACCCGGCTCGCCCCGGACGGCTGGCACACCGCCCCGTCCAACTTCCACCCGGTGGACCTGTCCCCCGCCGAAGGCGGCTCGGACAGCGGCACCGATATGTCCACGGTGTGGGAGAAAGGCGTCGCGCACCCCACCGCCCAGCGGCATACGCACCCCTCGGCGGTCTCCCGGGCCAAGGACCCCTCGGCGCTGTACGCCAGGGCCCACATCGGCTGAGCGCCGCCCCTACGCCCCTACGCCCCTACGTGCTCGCCGGGCGACCAGCCCTCGCCCCGCAGCAGGTTGCCAAGACCCGCCCAGGCGAAGTTCATCAGCGTGGCCGCCGCCTCCTCGGCCGAAGGCCCTCCGCCCGCCCGGTCGCCCGCCCGGTCGCCCGCCCACTCGGCCAGCGACTCCGCCGCGCCCACCAGCGCATACGCGAGCCCGGCCGCCTCGCCACCGGTCATCCGGCCCGTCCGCGCCACCCCGCATCCGTTCTCCCGCACGGCCGCCCGGAGCAGATGGGTGACGAACTCGACGATCTCCGCCCGCATCGCGGCGACCTCCCGCGCGAAGGGATCGCCGTGCGTACGGGCCTGGACGTGCAGCAGCGCCCATCCGTCCGGGTGCTCGGCGGTGTGCGTGAAGAAGCCGTGCAGCCCGCTCCACAGCCGGCGGTCGGCGGGCGCGTCATGCTCGACGGCCGCCCGTATCGCCGCCACCAGCGAGTCGGCCTCCCGCCGGATGCACGCCGCGAACAGCTCGTCTTTGGAGTTCAGATACAGATAAACCAGCGGCTTGGAGACCCCCGCCTGCTCGGCGATGTCGTCCATGGAGGCGTTTCTGTAGCCGCGCCGCGCGAAGGTTTGTACGGCCGCGTCGAGCATCTGCTGCTCGCGCACCGCCCTCGGCATCCGCCTGCTCTTCGTCGCCCTGCCCACGCCGGCCGCCCCCCTTCGCCCCTGCCCGCCCGGCACCCCTCGGTCGCGGGGTCTCCAGGTCGCCTGGCCGCCGTCAAGCCTAAGGCTGGTGAAGACCCCTCACATCAGTTCCGGAAGATCAGGATCATGGTGTCACGCCCAGGGCCGCCCACAGCGCGACGGCGCCCACGACCGCCAGAGCCGTCATGGCCACCAGGATCCCCGCGACGCACCGGCACACCAGGCGCCGCCGCAGTTCGTCGTAGCGCGCCGTGTACTCGGCGCGCAGCTCCTCGCAGCGGTCGACGATGCGGCGCAGCATGCGCCGGGAGAGCTCGACGCGCTCCTCGGTGTACAGCCGGACCACCTCCTCGCGCTGGGCGGCGGTGAGCCAGGCCAGCCGCCCGGCGAACGCCTCGGCCTCCGCCCGGGCGTCGCCGAGCTCGCTCTCGCACAGCAGATAGCCCTCCAGCCGGGCGATGCCCGACTCGATCTCATAGGGATCGGGCACGTGTGCCTACGCCCGCTCGCGCTGCAACGACTCGGCGACGTCGGGGTGGTGCAGGTCGAAGGCGGGGGATTCGCTGCGGACCTTGGGGAGGGCGAGGAAGTTGTGCCGCGGCGGCGGACAGGAGGTCGCCCACTCCAGCGATCTGCCGTATCCCCAGGGGTCGTCCACGGTCACCTTCTCCCCGTATTTGGCGGTCTTCCAGACGTTGTAGAGGAACGGGAGAGTGGACATGCCGAGCAGAAACGCTCCGATGGTCGAGATGGTGTTCAGCCCGGTGAATCCGTCCGCGGCCAGATAGTCGGCGTAGCGCCGCGGCATTCCCTTGGCGCCGAGCCAGTGCTGGACGAGGAAGGTGGTGTGGAAACCGGTGAACAGCGTCCAGTAATGGATTTTCCCGAGCCGTTCGTCCAGCATTTTTCCGGTGAACTTCGGCCACCAGAAGTAGAATCCGCCGAACATCGCGAAAACCACGGTCCCGAAGACGACGTAATGGAAGTGGGCGACCACGAAATAGCTGTCACTGACATGGAAGTCGAGGGGTGGCGAGGCCAGGAGCACCCCGGTGAGCCCGCCGAACAGGAAGGTGACGAGGAATCCGATGGACCACAGCATCGGTGTCTCGAAGGACAGCGACCCTTTCCACATCGTCCCGACCCAGTTGAAGAACTTCACCCCGGTGGGCACCGCGATGAGAAAGGACATGAAGGAGAAGAACGGCAGCAGCACCGCCCCGGTGACGAACATATGGTGCGCCCACACCGTGGCCGAAAGACCGGCGATGGAGACGGTCGCGGCCACCAGACCCGCGTAGCCGAATACCGGCTTGCGGCTGAACACCGGAATGATCTCGGTGATCACCCCGAAGAACGGCAGCGCGATGATATAGACCTCGGGATGGCCGAAGAACCAGAACAAATGCTGCCATAGCACCGCACCACCGTTGGACGGGTCGTAGACCCGCGCCCCGAACTTACGGTCCGCCTCCAGCGCGAAAAGGGACGCGGCCAGCACCGGGAAAACCATGATCACCAGCACGCTGGTGAGCAGGACGTTCCAGGTGAAGATCGGCATCCGGAACATCGTCAGCCCCGGGGCGCGCATACAGATGATCGTGGTGATGAAGTTGACCGCGCCCAGGATCGTGCCGAACCCGGAGAAGGCGAGCCCCATGACCCACATATCGCCGCCCAGATTCGGCGAATTCACCTTGTCCGACAGCGGCGTATACGCGAACCAGCCGAAGTCGGCGGCCCCGTTCGGGGTGATGAATCCGGCCACCGCGATGAGCGAGCCGAAGAGATAGAGCCAGTACGCGAACATGTTCAGCCGTGGGAACGCCACGTCCGGGGCGCCGATCTGCAGCGGCATGATGGCGTTGGTGAAGCCCGCGAACAGCGGTGTCGCGAACATCAGCATCATGATCGTGCCATGCATGGTGAACGCCTGGTTGAACTGCTCATTGGAGACAAGCTGGGTACCCGGCCGCGCCAGCTCCGCCCGCATCACCATCGCCAGCAGCCCGGCGAAGAGAAAGAAGACGAAGGACGTCACCATGTACAAGTTGCCGATCTTCTTGTGATCGGTCGTGGTCAGCCAACTGATGATGACCGTGCCGACCCTGTTCCGGCTTTCCCGCTCGGGCTCCCGCTGCTCCGCCCGCCTCGCCTCTACCGCCATCGCTCCTCCACCCGACGCCCTATGCCCTACGCGTCCGACGTTCATAACGCGGCTGGGGCGGAAGAGGCGACTATGACCCTTTGGTGGGCGTGTGACAGGAGTGGTCTATAAAAGACCATGTGTGAGCAGTATGGGCGGAACCCAGGACTCCGCACATGATGCGAGCATGACAGCAAATCTGACGCGTCGTCACATTCTTGGTCTGGCCGCCCTGCGCGGCGCCGCGGCCCTCGGGCTCACCCGGATAGCCCTCTCCCCGGCGGCCGCCGCCGACCGCCCCACCCCCACGGCGAGCGCCGAATACGCCCCCGCCGTCGTCGTCGGCTCCGGCTACGGCGCGGCGGTCGCCGCCCTGCGGCTCGGCGAGGCAGGCGTGAAGACCCTGGTCCTGGAGATGGGGCGGCTGTGGAACGCCCCGGCCTCCGACGGCAAGGTCTACTGTTCGATGACCGCGCCCGACCGGCGCTCCATGTGGTTCAAGACCAGAACCGAGGCGCCGCTGGCCACCTTCCTGTGGCTGGACGTCATCAACAAGGACATCACGCCCTACCCCGGCGTCCTGGACCGCGTCCGCTTCCCCAACATGTCCGTCTACGTCGGACGCGGCGTCGGCGGCGGGTCGCTCGTCAACGGGGGCATGGCGGTCACCCCGTCCCGCGCGTACTTCCAGGAGGTGCTGCCCCAGGTCGACGCCGATGCGATGTACGCCACGTACTTCCCGCTCGCCAACCGCATGCTCGGCGCCGCCACCGTCCCGTCCGCCTGGTTCGAGTCCACTGAGTGGTACAAGTACGCCCGCGTCTCCCGCGACCAGGCGAAAACGGCGGGCCTGAAGACCGTCTTCGTCCCCAATGTGTACGACTTCGACTACATGCAGCGCGAGGCCGCCGGGACCGCCACCAAGTCCGCCCTCGCCCAGGAGGTCATCTACGGCAACAACTTCGGCAAGCGCAGCCTCGACAAGACCTATCTCGCGGCGGCCCTCGGCACGGGGAACGTCACCATCCGCACCCTCAGCCGCGCCCGCGCCATCCGCAGGGCCGCCGACGGCACGTACGTCCTGACCGTGGACCGCCTCGACGACACCGGCGCCGTCGTCGGCACCGACGAGATCTCCTGCCGCTCGCTCTTCCTCGGCGCGGGCAGCCTCGGCACCACCGAGCTCCTGCTGCGCGCCCGCGAGACCGGCACCCTGCCCGCCCTGAGCCCGCAGATCGGCCGCGGCTGGGGCGGCAACGGCAACGTCATGCTCGGCCGCGCCAACCACATATGGAACCCGACCGGCGCCAACCAGTCGACGATCCCGGTGATGGGGATCGACGACTGGTCCAACGCCACCAACCCCGTCTTCGCCGAGATCGCCCCGCTCCCGGCCGGCACCGAGACCTGGGCCAGCCTCTACCTCGCCATCACCAAGAACCCCGAGCGCGGCACCTTCACCTACGACGCGGCCAAGGACGCCGCCGTCCTGAACTGGACCGGCACCCAGAGCGCCCCCTCCGTCGCCGCCGCCAAATCCCTCTTCGACCGCCTCAACTCCGCCAACGGCACCATCTACCGCTACGACCTCTTCGGCGACACCCGCGCCTTCGCCGCCGACTTCTGCTACCACCCCCTGGGCGGCTGCGTCCTGGGCCGCGCCACGGACGCGTACGGCCGGGCCGTCGGCTACGACAGGCTGTACGTGACCGACGGCTCGCTCATCCCGGGCTCGATCGGCGTCAACCCCTTCGTGACCATCACGGCCCTGGCCGAGCGCACCATGGCCCGCGTCCTGGCCGAGGACGGCGTGGGCTGACGGGTCACCGCCACTCCTACGGCCGCGCGGGCCCTTGGGAGCGCGGCAGCGGGTCGAGACCGTGCCGGCGCTCGCCCAGGACCCGCGCGCAGACCTCGGCCTCATCGGCCGGACCGAAAACGCCCCCGGAGACGGCTTCGGAACCAGCTGTCGGGAGGGCCGCGGACCTGCGGCGGGCCACGGCGGCGTCGGTGTCCTCGACCACCAGATCGGCGTTGATCGCCGCCGCGGCCTGGAACCCGGCCGCCTGCGCGACCGGGACGTTGGCCAGCAGGTCGGTGACGTTCCCCGCCGCCCACACCCCGGCCACCTCGGTGAGCCCGCTCGCGTCCGACGGCACATACGTCCCGACCCCCATGGGATGCTCCACCGCGCTCAGCCCGAGGCCCGCCAGGACCTCGCCGCGCGCCACCATCCGCGTCGCCACCACCAGGGCCTCCACCGGCACCCGCCGCCCCGAGGCCAACCGGACCCCGGCCAGCCGGTCCGCCACCACCTCGAGACCCGTCACCTCGCCGTCGACCACGGCGATCCCCCGCGCGGCCAGCCGCTCCCAGTCGTCCTCGGCCAACTCGGCACCGGTGTGCAGAAACAGCGTCACCCGATCCGACCACTGCCGGAACAGCAACGCCTGGTGCACGGAGAGCGGACTGACGGCGAGCACGCCGATGGGCGCGTCGCGGACCTCCCAGCCATGGCAGTACGGGCAGTGCAGCACATCCCGCCCCCACCGCTCCCGCAGCCCCGGCACCTCCGGCACCTCATCCACCAGCCCGGTCGTCACCAGCAGCCGCCGCGCCCGGAAGCGGCGACCGCTCCCGGCCTCGACGACGAAGCCGCCCGCCACCCGCCGGGCGCAGACCGCCCGATCGGACACGACCTGCCCGCCGTACCCGGCCACCTCCTCCCGGCCGATCCGCAACAGCTCCAGCGGCGATACTCCGTCGCGCGACAGCAGCCCGTGCGCCCCCGCGGCGGGCGCGTTGCGCGGCTCACCGGAGTCGATCACCACCACGGACCGCCGGGCCCGCGCCAGCGTCAGCGCCCCCGACAGCCCGGCGGCACCCCCTCCGACCACCACGACATCGAACTCTTCGGAAATCTTGTCTTCAGAAACCTTGTTCACGCTCATACACCCACCGTGCGCGCCGCATGCCAGAACGGCCAGCTCTCTTGCCAATCCAGCAAAGTTCACCCGAGCAGCCCAGCAGGCGTGAGCCTCAGGGGGCCTTTACCGTGAAGGAGCAAGCCGCCGAACGCGTGGGGATTCCCGTGGTCAGCGGGGGCGCGCATCGGCTCCGTACAGCACTGGAAGGCGATACGGACATGGCCGCAACATCGGAAACGCCCGTTCTCGACACGCTCGCCGCCATGACAGTCGACTCGATCGACCGCTGCAGCCTGGACGACCGCACGCTCATCCTCACCCGCCTCGCCGCGCTCGTCGCCATGGACGCACCGGGGATCTCCTACCTCGCCCACGTCGATCCCGCGGTCAAGGCCAACCTGACAGCCGAGCAGCTGCAAGACGTTCTCGTCGCGATCGCCCCCGTCGTGGGCACGGCGCGCGTCATGTCGGCCGCGAGTCACATCACCAAGGCGCTCGGCTTCACCATCGCGTTGGCCGAGGCCGATGCCGCGGCGATAGCCGAGGCCGACGCCCGGCACCGGAGCAAGTCCTGAGCGCATAAAACGCGTCGCCCCGCTCTCGGCCGAGAGCGG